>JAJZFK010000271.1 GCA_021805405.1 bacterium | reverse complement strand
CAGTGTGATGTTGTGGCGATAGGCAGCCGATGGCAAGGTGGCAGCAGGTCCTGGCAAGTTGGTTCGTAACCCTGCAAATGGACCAGTAGAATTGAGGTATGCGCGAGCAGCAACGTCTGTAGCCATCGTGTCCAGGGCAGAAAGGTACTCTGCACTAGGCGTGGAGGACTCATTAAATCTTGTTACGTAGTCCGCTCCACCAAATTGAGCCACATTCTTTTCCCACAAGTTAACCCCCTCACGGTGCCATCTGTCATGAAAGATTGTGTTGATCTTGTTCTTTAACTGATAGTAGGTGAGGAACGTATTGTCGCTACTCTGGGACGGAATAGGCCCGGAATATTTTGCAAGCAAAGCGTGAGGAAATTGAAATATTGAAGTGGTAGCAACAGGAGTTCGCGCATGGCCAGCATAGAGTGCATCACAGAAAGTACGCAATTGATCGCACTCGGCTTGTGTCCATTGGTGGTAAGGATTTGGAGGCATCCGGTTAGCTGCAATGGGTGAGGCCACCTTGGCCAATAACGACGTTGGACTTTCGGGATCCAAAAACCCACCAGCTAACAGCCCGTTGAACGATTGCGAACATGTCGATGCAAAATGAAGGGATGACGGGTTGCTGCCAACGTGGCATTCTGTACAGTTTCGGGTGAGTAATGGCCAAATCGTTTTCTGAAATCGCGTTTCAAAGACAGTTACCGTTTCAGGTGGAAAACCACCGGCACCTGGTGCTCCCGCTGATCCCGACGCCCTTGGCCCAGGAAGAATGCAGCACGCAGCCAAAATAGCAAGTGGCGCACCTATTGAAGTGAGGCGCAAAATGGTTGTGGTACGCAATATCGCACTCCTGATTAGCCATAGATCACACAAAGTTGATCTTCCTGTGGCATTAAATCGGTTTAATAGGCACGCTCAACTCATGTTACGTAATCTAACTGGAATTCTCTCACACAAATTGCAGATTATCTGCAAATTAGCCTCAAAATATTTGGGTAATTTGCAGTCCGAATTGCAATTCATTGGCTACAAACGGGCCGGTGTTAGGCAGACCAGTGTGGGTGACCCAGCCAAGATTTAGCGAGACAGAATGTGATGCGTCGATATGGTTGCTGTAGGCCAATTGCAGTTGGTCCGAGCGATCGTAGCCCACTGTGTTACCGTTCATCGCTTTAATGTACGTAAGTGATAACGTACTAGTCTTGGAGAGCGGGCCCTCAACGCTTACACCAAGGCCACGTGTTAAAAGACGCGTGACCGTGTTATCCGCAACGTTGTAGAAAAATTTGCCTAGTATCGCCTTATGAAACTGCTCCTGAAGAGCGAGGTTAAGGTTGGTTTGCGGAAGAACGCCACCATGACCATCGTCCTGTTGAGAAGCATAACTGTATACCAGGTTGAGGCCCGTATGCAGACGCGCATCCGCCGAGAACTGACGCGTCACAACTTGCTGACCAGTAATAAGAGAGTGAACCTGATAGTAGAATGAGCCTCGAAACCACTTCTTAGGGTTCGGATCTGTCGTAAATGAGTAGGTTCGCTGGGTAACAGATTTGCCCGTCGGTAGAGTCACACCGGTGTAGTCAATAAGGAACGTATTCTTCCACATCGACCAATCAACATGCCCAACCATATTCTCGTTCTGCAGTTTGCGCATATCGTTCAATGACGCGTAGCCATATTTGAACGACAGGTTTTTGAGCGGTCCCACATTCACAGGTTTTGTGGTGCCAATAGATACGTTGGTCACTTCATGGGTATTGTGATTACCATCGGTGTGTACTTCGTTGAACTGTGCGGTAACTGCCAGATTATTAAAAGGTTGTCCCGTGAGCCCTACTGACATACCCTGACCATTCTGATTGTTGTTTGTGACTGTGTCGGATGCGCCAAATTCAACAACAAACTGAGGCGTAGCCTTGTATTGAACGTTGCAGCCGCGTGTAGTCTCCGTAGCGTCAACCTGGGTAGTGGTGCCCGGCAATGTGGCAGCTATCATGTTACCACGCATATCTAGTTGCTGGTATCCAAGAGTTAAACGGGCGTCTGGATGCGCCTGCAAGTTCATATTCGTCTGATTCTGAAATGTTCCATTAATAGATGAAGCTGCCTGAACCTGATAATCCAGCGAAGCACCAGCAAGCTTGTGTGCCGTATCAAGGTGGAGGTTTTGTTGAAGCACCGCTGTCGACTGTCCGTTCGCCAAGGTAACCCGCTTATCTTGCGTGACTGCCAGTGAGGACGTGGGATTAAAATGATCGGTAAGCGAGAATGCGTGGTGGGTATAGCCATTGGCCTTGCCAATAGTGCCATTCACATCGCCATCACCTATAACCGAAAGCGCGAGAGTCTTGCTAGGGTTAAATGCGATATTCTGATGAAACATGTCATGAACGAGCTGCTGTGCTACGTTAAACGCATGATAGTTGTACGTCTGTAGGTTGAGTCCCTTGACACGCGTAAATTGCAACGATGTATCAGACTCGTTGAAGCCTTGCAGCGCAGCTATCATCTGTTGCTGCGGCGGTGCAAGTGCAAGGTCACCTGCTCGGGCAAAGTCTCGGCTAACATTGTTTACGTTGCGAGTAATACTTACGCCTGGCATGGTAAGTTCAATGTTCTGCTGATGCACGCCTGCAAGAGCGGCGGCCGTTGCATCACCAAGCGACTGATGGGCAGCTAACCCAGCATTGACGAGCTGTTGCGCCGCAGTAGGGGTGGGTGAAATTGCAAAGTCATTCACTGAAATGTGGACGGTCTTGTTTACCTGCCAGGCGAATGTAATACGCTGATCGGCAAGTCCATGCTGGTTACCAAACTGCGCCTTCTCAATATCGGACAGCGATGGAAGTACTGTAAAGCCATTAGATATTGATTGGCGGGTCAATCCAAATTGAAGCCTGGTATTATTAAACTGAATATCCTGCCGTTGTACGCCAGGATGACTACCATCGGTTACAGGAAGCGACGCGTCGGTGATACCCAGATTGCTAACTGAAATCGAAGTTAGCTTACCGGGCTTGCCAAAGTTAAACGACGATTGTACCAGGTTTCGATTGAGGCCAACTTCCGATTGAGCTGCCTGTAATCCCCACACAGGTGCAACCTGTGCGAGCTGGGCCTGTGGATTAAATTCCCGCATTATATCGAGCGCCAGATATCGCTTGTCGATGTCTGGCATAGTCGTAAAGCGGCTGAAGGATGAGCTTGTGGACCGGTTCAAAACATTCAACGTAAAGTGCGACAAGCTGAGGTTAATATCCTGACGTTGAAATCCTGTCTGGTCTTTTTGCGCGCCGCGTGTACCTGTACCTATCAGTTCGCCAGTTGTCATACTGTCAAACGAAAGGGTGCCCTGCTTACCCAGTGCAAGTCCAACGTTCGTACCATTGCGAACGAGTCCCTGGTCCGCTGGAATCTGTGCCAGGTCAACCGGCGTCACCAGATTCATCTGTGCCGCCGGATCATACAACCGGTACGTATCAAGCGCAAGCGCCTGCTTGTCTGTTGTGTCAATGTCACCAAGCCGTTTGAATCCGGCGGAAGCAGAGCTGTGCAGAACAGAGAGTGAAAACGGCCCGTGATTTACTGAAAGAGCGCTACGGTCGAGATTCCCGCTAGTGTCGGAATACATCGATTGATCAAGTTGAACGCCACCAGCCAGGGCCGCCATTTTGCCGGAGCCGAAGGCGAGAGCCGCAGAAATTGCTTGCGACTGCATGCCCTGTTGATGCGACATATCAACATGATCGGCTTCTCTAAGTCCATTAAAGGTTGAAAAGCCCTGGCCTACCATCCTGGACCCATAATTCAACGTGAGAGCCCCACCCACGAAGCTTGCATTCTGCGATTGAATCGATCCTTTGGCGTCCGAAATCGAGTTGAAGCCAACGCTAAGGCCTGCCTGATGGAGAGCTGTATTGCCGCCAATATCGACGCCAAATCCCATCCTCTTTACGCCTTTTTCATTCTGTAGTTGCGTAAGCTGGGACTGGAGCGCGGCGTTACCTGCTGCGTTGCTTTTTAGGGCAGCAAACCCTTTGAATTTTTGACCAACGTCCTGGTAATTTGCATTTACACTGAACCC
>JAJZFK010000468.1 GCA_021805405.1 bacterium | reverse complement strand
GGAAGGAGTTAGAAATATAAAAGCCGGTACTAACACTGATGAGGCCGAATAGCGTGTCAGCCGTATAATTGAAACCGACGGAACCGTGGTTCATGTCAGGAGGGAAATGCGGTGAAATTACACGAGGCAAAAGAGTTTATTAACAAGCTGTGCGAGGTACGATGGCTCGATCGTTCCGGTACGGAACAATCCTGCGTATCACTTATATATGACGTGACCTTCGTACCCCTTTACGGCGGCTATGTAGTGACTGATACCGACGACATACGGCTGGATAAGATCATCGAGATCAGCGCAGCCGAGTCCACAGCTCCAGTAGCGGCAGTTTACTCCGAGGCGATGAAGATAGCTGCTTAGAAGCAGCATGATAAGAAGGTGAACCTGTGTAGCCGGTGGTAACTACAGATTACCACCGGCTACTCTTATGCCACGTTTTTACCTCGAATTATGGATACGTTGCCAGAGCGGCGGTCACGGATTTGCTGGGCGGCGCGATTAGCCTTTAAGGCAAGAAGATCGAAAACATCCACATCTGGTATGTTCTTCTCCACATAGTCATAGGCACCCATCTGCATGCAGGTAACCGCGTTACGAACATTTCCATATGCCGTGAGTATGATGACCGCAGTTAGGCTGTCACGGTGCAGAGCAGACTCCAGTATCTCCACACCGCTGTTCTCGCACTCCATCGACATATCTGTAATCACGATTTCAAATGCCGGGCCGCCAGCTACAAGCATCGAAAGTGCGGCTTCAGTCGTCCCCGCGCAGTGCACAGTGTGATCAGCACGTTCAAGGCGCCTCTTAAGAGTTTCCTGCACTTCCGGCTCATCATCAACGACCAAGATTCTTGCCATGGGTTAATTTACCTCTTCGTCTACTGCGGCAGGCAGTGAGATTTGAAACAGTGCTCCCGATCCTACCGTACCAATTTCTCTTATCTCGCCGCCATGTGCCTCCACTACGCCCTTAACGATGGATAGGCCAAGGCCCATGCCGCGCGAGCGTGTGGAGAAGAATGGACGGAATATCTGCTCCTTCAGTTCTGCAGGCACGCCGGTGCCTGTATCGTTAATCTCCGCAATTACGCAGTTTGTTACACCTGGGCCGGGCCGTGATCGACCGAGAGACGTTGTAATGCGAACAGTACCGCCATTAGGCATAAACGAAACAGCATTCTCCAGCAACTCGCTAAGCGCACGCTTAAGCCTCGTTGCGTCTGCAACGATTTGGGGCAGTCCATCATCGTAACACTCGTGAACATGCACGTTATTGTGATGCAGATAGCACTCCTGTGCTGTTTCATGCAGGAGGCTGTTGAGCGAGCACTTACGCGGATTTAACTGGGTTGCAGTTAGAAAATCGCGGAATTCCGTAAGTATGTCCTCCAGCCTGTAAATGCTCTGCTCCATGCTGTCGGTTAGTTCACCTAGCGGCTGCTGATGTTCCTCTGGTAGAGTGTGGACGTGGTACTTGATTTCGTTTACGTGGCCCTTAATTGCGAACGTCTTGTTGCCAACCATGTGAACTGATCGCGCAGAGAGCTCCCCCCATGCCGCCATGCGTTCGTTTTTCAGACGGGCATCAAACGCGTTTTGTGTTTCCAGCGCGGAGCCTAGTTGTGCTCCGGTTGCGCATAGTATTCGCTCATCGCTCTCTGTAAACCTGGCCTGAAACCACGATGGCGTATTTCGGGGCCGAGATACCCTGAGTACACCCAATACCCTCTCGCGATAGTATACCGGTGCCGCAAGAAATGCTCCCATTCCGTCAGGCGTGATCTCGCTGAATCTGCCGCGCCAACGGGAGTCGTGGCGTGGGTCATCCAGCCTAATTGGCTTCCCTGTGCTCGCCACGGTACCGGTTAGGCCTTCGCCAATTTCGTATGCCGCCTCACCCACCTGCTCTTGAAGCGAACCTCTTGCAGAATGCAGGATGAGGCGTGTTCTCGTTTCGTCCATAAGAAACAGGGAACATGCCTGACAATGCAGCGTAGATACAACTAGATCCAGTACTTTTCGGGTGAGGTGATCGCGAGAGGATGCGGCCGCGAGTTCAAGGCCAATTTGGCCCAGGGCACGTTCTCGTCGAACGAAAGTCTGCGTAACCAGTGCCGCGCCAACCACGTTGGCCAGCATTTGCAACATGACCACGCGTTCAGGTGTATACCAGGCGATTTTATTGCTCTGCACATTGAGTACAGCCTGCACGAGACCCTCTGAATCGAGGATGGGTAGAGCAGATTCGCTCATGACATCATCGAAGTGCCTTACGTAGTGGGTATCACTTTGAACATTCTGTGCGACGTAAGGCTGCGATGTAATGGCAGCCCAGGCAGTGATGCCACACTGCGTAGTGTTATGCACGGCCAATCGAGAGTCTTTGTCCCTTGGGGACCAGTCTCTGCCTTGAGCGGCAACCACCTCCATTAATCCCGTAGCTGGGTCAATCCCTGCTACAAATGATCGCAGGGAACTAGTGGACTGCACTGCTTCTATGAGAGTGTCATCAATGACAGCCTGTGCCTCATGGTGAAGCAAGGCGCGCGACAGCAGCAAATTTGCGCGATTTACAAACGCGTCGTTCATCTGTGATACATCTCTTCTGTCATAATGGAATAATCGGCAAAATTACCGGGTAACTGAATGGCCGGTGTCCGTAGTTACAACGACTGGGTCGAGAGGATCAGCGATGAAGGCAGTGATAGAAGGCATGCGGCCCGGGGAACCGGTACTTACCGACTCGGATGGCCGCCGTGTGGCACTGGTTTTAAAGCTCGTGCCGGAGACAACCGACGAGGTCGCAGAACTAAAGCGCTTCTGCCGCTTAACTGACGCATTCACATTTGTAATTGATGAGGAGTACCGGTTAAGCAAGAAGTACACGGCTCCCGTTTACGGTGAACGTACGTTTGCATTTGCGCACCGTATGCACGACGATGAGGAACTTCGGTAACTGCAACTGTTTAGCGGTGACATAATCTTATGAGCTACCGTATTGTAATTGGCTATTAATTCATTCATCGTTTGTGGCACAATTTATCTACATGGTACGCACTAAAGGCGGCCAATGTGCACTTTGCTGTGGGAGTTCGTCATTATATGAACAAAAAATCCAGTGTTACACCCCTCATTCTAATCGTGGTGATGGTGGGTGCACTTTACGCAATTTCGGTGCGTGTGAATGCACCGCCGCCTCAGCCGCCAAAACCAGCAGCAGTGGCGCCGCCGGTTTCACCTGCGGACAGCCGCAACCGGCAGCTGACTATGCAGCGCAAGATGGCTCAAGAGGCTCGAAAATCGATGGCTATGAAGATGAAGGGCGGCAAACCGGCCAAACCGCGTCCTAATCCGTACGCTATCAACGTGAGTGACAATTATTGGTATCATGGTAAGATGGGCGTATCCGGCATTGATGCCGAGAAGGCAAAAATGAAACAGGAGACAGCCTGGCTAAAAGCTCATCCGTTGCCACCACCAACGCCCCCATCAAATGAGGGACCTCCCGGTGCACCATCGGTTGCCAGTCCGACGGCAGCCGTGCCGGCAAATTCCAAATAATTGTGCTTATTTGAAGCGACCGATTGGTAGGAAAATATCCAATCGGCCGCTTCCTCAATTTGTACCCCGTCACCTCGTCTGTAACTTGCAGAACGATACCCAAATTTTGAAATTAGGTATTGACATACGCAGGCATATGTGTTAAAGTTGCAAAGCTTCGGACAGAGCACGGCTAATGCCGCGTTCACGTTTCCCAAAACCAATTTCCGTTTGTGGCTGCAGCGATTTGTAACACAGTTGCAATTGCATGGAGATCCGTGTTCAGAAAAGCATCATGGTTTCGGTATCTAACTACACTGGCACGTCCAGTTAACCAACCACAGTGACATTTGATCATTGGGTTTGGCAAGTTTAACAAGGAGGCAATACTGAATGAAGAGGATGGCATGCGCACTGGTAGTGATAGCTGGTGCCGCTTACCCGTTGGGGGCCATAGCGCCCGCGGCCGCGGAACAACCTGTTATAACGAAGTCAGGCTCGTTGCAACTGTCGGTAAGTTCACCAGTGACACCGCCAAGCGGCGG
>JAJZFK010000007.1 GCA_021805405.1 bacterium | reverse complement strand
AGCCGATACTCGCACGCCGGAGTATTACTGCACCAGCGGGCACCATGGATGTGTATGGCAAATCGATCCCCATAAATGCTTCGGGACTTTTTCAATCCGTTGACGACATCAAGGATGTAGCTATCGCCGCAACCCCACAAGGTACACCCATCTACCTTCGCGATCTCGTCACGGTTGTCAAGGGATACCAGGACCCGCCATCGGTGCTAAATTTCTACCAGCGAGGCAATGGCCTACACCCCTGGCGTCGAGAACGCGCAATCACGATTTCGGTGCAGATGCGCCCTGGGCAGAAGATTGGCGACTTTAATGACCAGGTAAACGCTGCGCTATCCAGCGTGAAGAAGCTGCTGCCGCCAGATCTCGTCGTTGAGCGGACAAGCGACCAGCCCCGCCAGGTTTCCGAAGAAGTCCACCTCTTCATGCAAAGCCTAATGGAGGCCGTTGTCCTGGTAGTGATTGTGGCAGGGTTGGGCTTTTTCGAAATTCGCTCGGCTATTGTCGTTGCTATTTCCATTCCTCTCACCCTTGCACTGACCTTTGGCTTTATGTGGGTACTAGGAGTAGATATTCAGCAGGTCTCAATTGCTTCGCTCATCATTGCACTAGGACTGCTAGTTGACGATCCGGTCGTCGCCATAGATGCCATCAAGCGGGAAATGGGAAATGGCACAAAAGCCGTAGTAGCAGCATGGCTTGGTCCCACGCGTCTTGCAAACGCGATTATGTACGCAACCATCACGAACATTGTCGCTTACCTGCCATACCTCATGCTTAAGGGCGACCTGGGGCAGTTTATTTACAGCCTACCAATTGTCATGACCTGTGCACTGGCGGCATCGCGCATCGTCACCGTGACGTTCATACCGCTTTTCGGTTTCTACCTGCTGAAAGCGCACCCACTATCGGGCGTCGCACCAGCACCCTCTCGCTTTGTTGCTGCCTACACCAGTACAGTAGATTACTGCATTGCTCACCGAAGGCCGGTTCTGCTATGGTCGTTGTTGATACCCATCTCTGGGGTTTTGATGCTTCTGGTCATCCCACAGTCGTTCTTCCCCACAGATGAGCAGTACCTGTCCAGTATCGATATCAATATGCCGCCCGATACCTCCATTGACGCTGCCAGCCGAACCGCGAAAACTGCAGCGGGTATCGTGACCACAACCTCGGCTCAGTATGCGCGGATACACCACGTTAAAATGCCCTTACAGTCGATTACGACGTTTGTAGGTACGGGTGCACCACGTTTCTGGTTTTCCCTTGATCCCAAGCCCCAGCAGCAAAACTACGCACAACTGGTTCTGCAGGTAACCAGGAAACAGTACACCTCAAACCTCGCGCCACTTTGGCAGCACGCTCTAAGTTCACAACTGCCTGGGGCCGTGGCAGATGTTCGCCAGCTCGAGACAGGTGAACCGGTGGGCGTTCCAGTGTCGGTGCGTATATCCGGGTACGATACCTCCACGCTTCTAGACGTGGCAGCTAAAGCAGAGGCGATAATGCGCAAGTCTCCGCTAGCTCGCCGCGTGCGAAGCAACTGGGGCGAGATGGGGCTGCGGATGCAGCTTGAAATCAACCCAGACAGGGCCAACCTTGCTGGAGTGACGAATGCAGATGTAGCTGCCTCTGTGCAGGCAGCACTGAGCGGTTTCCGCGTAGGAACGTTACAGCATGGTAACCAGCGCCTTAAGGTTGTCGCTCGCCTCCTTCCCGAGGAACGCAGCAGCATGCAGGACCTCAATAACCTGTATGTCTTTTCTAGCGAATCCGCAACACGCGTGCCCATAGGGCAGATCGCCAGCTTTCGCCCACACTTCAGCCTGTTTCAGATTAAGCGGCGGAACCAGTATCGCACCGTTACCGTAGAGTGCTTTCCGGCTTCAGGTGTACTGCCGTCCCAGGTGGTCGCGGCCATTCAACCGGGTGTAAGTGCACTTGCGAAGTTGTTGCCAGCGGGCTACTCCCTTCAGTGGGGCGGCGAGCGTGAAGCGCAGCAGAAGGGCTTCGCACAACTGGTGGGCGTATTGCTCGCCGCAGTAAGCTGCATCTACTTTGCCCTTGCGTGGCAGTTTCGCAGTGCGACTAAACCCATCATCGTTTTTGCAGCTGTTCCATTTGGGATTGCTGGCTCCGCGCTTGGGCTCATACTCATGAACCAGCCCTTTGGGTTCATGGCCTTCCTGGGCATCATCAGCCTGATAGGTGTCATCGTTAGCCATATCATAGTTCTGTTTGACTTCATTGAGGAGGCGCGTGAGCGAGGGGACGATCTGGAGACTGCGTTGCGTAACGCTGGCGTGCAGCGACTGCGGCCCATCCTCATCACAGTAGGCGCAACCGTCTTCGCATTACTGCCACTAGCCGGCGAAGGCGGCCCGCTGTGGCAGCCGCTATGCTACGCACAGATCGGCGGTCTGTGCGCAGCCACGTTTGTTACTCTCCTACTGGTGCCCATGCTCTACACCTGGGCAGTTACTGACTTGGAAATCATTTCATGGAAAAGCGAAAGCAGCGGTGAGCCGCCTCCCCCTGGTGCTTCCACTGTCTAGTTCGTGTAGCATCGCGCGAGTACGATGTGGGGCTTAAATGGGAAGTGAATTTCTATAAAGTGCAAGGTAGAATTAGGTAATGCTGTTTGGCAATGGAACGACCCATGACCCTTCCTACATCCCACCCTCTCGCAATTTTCCAGAACTTGAACGTGGAATGCAGTGCGCCCGCCTCCTCACCATCGGCGTTAATTGTCAACGCACATGTTCACCTGCCACCAAACTTCTCGGCATTCTCAACCGTGGGGCAGGCAGTTGACCTGGCTGCCGAACAGGGCCTTAACATGCTTGGGGTAAGCAACTACTACGACTATACTGTCTACCGGGATTTCACACGGCTAGCCCTGCAAAAGGGGATCTTTCCTATTTACGGTATCGAGACCATTGGCCTCATTGAGGAGTTTGTAAACAGCGGCGTACGCTTAAACGATCCCGGCAACCCCGGCAAAACATATCTATGCAGCAAGGGCGCGATTCTGTTAGACCCTCTTCCACAGTCGACACAAGCAATCGTTGACCAGATAAAGCTGCGGGATACCTTGCGGATGAACGCTATGGCGAAGGAAATGCAGCGTATCTTTACCGAGGCGGGGGTAGACAATAAACTAGATGGCGAAACCATACGGCGTAGTGTTGCGACGCGTAGCCACGTGGAAATTGAGACCGTAACACTTCAGGAACGACACCTCGCGCAGGCATTTCAGGAGGCACTCTTTCTGGCCCCAGATTTAGACGAACGAATGAACGTCCTCACCAAACTTTTTGGCACACCTGCCGCGGCCAACTGCAACGATGCGGCTGGAGTGCAGAACGAGATAAGATCACGCCTTATGAAGGCAGGCAAGCGCGCTTTTGTTCCTGATACGTTTATAGACTTTTCAGAGGCATATGCGCTCACCCTGGCAGTAGGTGGAATTCCAGCGTATCCGATACTGGCAGACGGTGCATCACCTATTTGCGAGTATGAACAGGATATTGATGCGCTTGCCGAAGACCTCATTCGTCGCTCAATTTACGCCGTAGAACTCATACCCATTCGTAACACGCCAGAAATACTGGCCAGCTACGTGCACAAACTACGGGCGAAAGGGCTCATAGTAACTGCAGGCACCGAACACAACACACTGGACCTCTTGCCTATACAGCCGACCTGCGTAAACAACATCGCTATACCTTCGGAATTGCAGGCAGTCTTTACGGAAGGCGCACTGGTGGTTGCAGCACATCAGTATCTTATTGCAAATAACAAGGGAGGATACGTAAGCGCGGACGGACAACTCACTGGTAGTTTCCGTACCGTGGACGAACGGATTAGCCACTTCGCTACCCTGGGTAGAGACGTTCTTAAAGCCTTTCAGAAAGCCGCACCATCATCCTGACGCACCAGCGGGTTGTTGTCGCAGTAGGCGTACCAGTTGCTACCAGCCTTCGCCGGGTCGCTGTTAAGGTAGCGCCCTATCGTCGCGTCGTGGTACCGGCCGCCAAGCAGCAGCCCGGTGGTCGCCTCCGCCTGGTAGCCGCTGTTGCCCGCA
>JAJZFK010000101.1 GCA_021805405.1 bacterium | reverse complement strand
GCGGGTGGTTACCTGCACACAGTCGCTTAGTGCCGCATCGGGCTTTCCAATTGCAGGTGCACCGGTATCAGCACTCTATTCACCGGGTGTTGATGTTTCGGTCACTCCACTTAGGCATATGATTGGCGCTGTGCGGTAAACTGTTAACTGCTTAAGAAGACCGTCGTTTTTAATGTTTTCTTTAAATGCAGGGAGAACCCGTTTGATCCTCGAGTACAGCATTCCCGGCCGCGCCGGTATGGGCCTCGGTATGGGCCTCAATTTACTTGGAATGGCCATCTACAACTTTTACGAATTTGCCTTACATAAGGCTGATGTCGCGAAGTTACACACACACCAGCACCTGCTCCTTCATCCGGAAACCCACCAGATACTGACCCACTCCACATCCGGTCACTCTCATTTAGCGGTGTGGTTGTATAGCACGGTAGCCATCGTTGCGAATATCGTGACAGGGTTTGGTTGTATGAACTACGCTAAGGCAAAAAACCAGAATCCGTTGCTAGGAATTTTAGGCGCTATGCCGCCGTTTGGCATGATAGGCCTGGCAATAGTCTGCATCCTGCCCGATAAATCTGGCGTTAAGTGAGTGCCAAGCATTTATCTACAGGCGGTTGCGTTCAAACCCAGCCGCCAAAAGCGGAATTAGGATTTTAAGGCACTTAAGAGCTTTAAACATTACCTGGCTTCAATTGCACACCGCAGTTAATGACTAAAGCGGCGGTGGATTGTGAGATTTCCAAGAGTCTGCTGGTATTTTGCTATCGCCGCTTTACACATCAGGTAGTACTCGAAGCCCCAGCCACCCGATCCCTGGGATCCGTACCCACGATGTAATGTTGGCTCAATGTCGTTGCTCATGTTCTGTGACCACTGGTCTGGCGGCTCAAACTCATTCCACTGATTGATAAACACAAACTGCGGTTTTGCCTTGATCACCTTTCGCCACTGGTTGCGGAATGTTACACCGTAATCCTTGCCATCCGCATCAGCCGACTCATAATTACCGGTTGACGGGTCGGCTATATTACCTGGATATCCGAAAACTGCTGTCATCGCTTCGGGCACACCCTTGTACAGGGTCACCTGCGGTATTCTGTCGTACCAGCTCCAGTAACCATCTGCAACGTTCTTGACAGTCTCTAGCCAGGCGTTAACGAACCGAATTGTGAATCGCTTGCTCGTCCATTTAGGCGGTGCTTGAGTCGTCGGCCCGCCCATGTAAACGTCCAGCAGCGGCTTTCCCAGGTAAGTTAGAAATAGCCCACGGAATTTAGGATTAGAAATGTACCGTTCATAAATGTCATTTACCTGGCGATCAAAATCGGGGGTACCCCACTTACCATTATCTGGCCCAACTAACAGGACTATCTTGGGATGCTGCTTCATTTTAACGTACAGTTTGCACAGCAGATCGGTGGATTTCTGCATCTCAACCGCGGGCGGTGTGGGCCACTTTCCACTGAGATTGTTGCTCCAGTCCAGTTGCACAAAATTAATGCCCAGGTCATCCATCCAGAGCGTCTGCTGCCTCAACACACGCTCATCCAATGACGAATATTCCCCGAGTACCGGAGTTGCTTCCTGATGCCCCCACTGTGCATATCCGGGACCGAACCAGGTCTCTAAATCCATACCTACAAGATGCTTGGGATCGGTGATGATGTCGAAATGTCGAGGGGTAACGTGCACCGAAATCGCATGGGTAACTACTTTACCGGCCGTTACAGCGATCACATGGTCTCCTGTTTCTGGCATGGGTAGCACAAAGCGGCAAACACCGTACTTGTTTGTAGTGAACGGCCCACACCAATTTACGCCATCCATTTCGGGCTGAATAGTTACAGCAGATACGCGCCTGCCCGTCACATCCAGTGCGATCACTGTAAACGCATCGAGATCCCCCTCACGCACCGTTACATTCGATGCTCGAATTGACAGGCTGGCAAGGGGTGATGCAAAGGCTCCCGATGATGCCCCCAGCAGTAAAAAACCAACAGAGAGCAAAATAGCTGATATAACCGCTTGTGCCCGCATATTCATTGTGTACGCTCCGTTAAGGACAAAACAGGTTGGCCCGCCTCCTTGTAAGAGTGGCAGGCGCTAGCGCCCGGGTCCGAAACGACCGGTTCGTGGAAGTTTGCGACCGAGGTGGAATCTGCGTGTAATTTCTATACAGTATCGCGATGTACCTCCTTAAGGGTGTAGGGTTCCTATTTCGCAACTGATGTCCCAATTTATTGGTCAATTTTGGACAAGAAACCATCACACATTTTGCGATTAGGTCTCCTAATAAACCTCGGAAATAGCGTACAGGCATTGGACGTGTGTGATAATATCAACTAATTGGATCGATGATGCGCACTTTTGGTGATCTACAGGAGACTCCCTATGCTAATACGTTTTGGTGTGCTTTTCACTCTGCTGGCAATGGTACGGGTTGCGGCCGCGTCCGCAACTCCCATGCCAGTGTGGCCAAACCTTCAGGTTCCTACGGAACAGAGGCATGTCACACTTGTAAACACTCCCCCTTACGGTGAAGTAAGTCGTGGCATCATTCATTGGCCAACACTCACCCAATTTCCGGCTATTGGAACAGATGTCCTCCATCCTGCTATTGTTATCTGCCCAGGAGGGGGATATGTTCAGGAAGCCCTACAGTACGAGGGCAGTACACCTGCGAAATGGTTTGCAAATCATGGCTTTTCCTGCTTTGTACTGCGGTACAGATTACCAGACGGCGCACTGCCAGCCAACGGCATCGCCTACCCACTACGCGATGTACAGCGAGCTATTCAGATCGTACGCGCGAATGCCTCCACATGGCATATAGACCCTCGTCATATTGGAGTAATGGGCTTTTCCGCGGGCGGTTCGGTTGCATCGTTGGCAGGAGTGCACTGGCTGCCGGCCTCCCCTACCGCACCCGATCCCGTTGAACGTGCTAGCAGCAGGCCCGATTTTATGGTTCTGGTCTATCCCGTCATCTCTATGACGCCCGGTGTGCTCTGTTACCAGGGCCTGGGCGATGTGCTCCTTGGAAAAAATCCTCCAATGAGCGTACTGAAGTACTACTCTAGCGAGCTTAACGTTAGTGCCTCCACGCCGCCGGCGTTCATCTGCTGTGCAAATGACGACACGGTAGTGCCCATAATCAACGAGAAAAAAATGGCGGCAGCACTTCAGCGCAATCGTGTTAGCGTAGACCTCGTTATCTATGACCACGGGCAACACGCCTTTGGAATGGGACGACCCGGTACTGACACCGTCAATTGGCCCACGGACTGCCTAAAATGGCTGCATTCCCACGCACTCAAGGGTTGAGTGGGCGGGCCTCGGCAACAATATGCGCTCCATGGGGTATAAATACTTCTATCTCGTAGCACATGTTCGTTAGTTGCCTGTGTCCGCTTTGAGGCGTCGGCAGCCCAAACGTGGCGGGTTTACCGGGAGAAGCAAAATGTCATCTAATGAAGTTAAATTTGGAGTTATCGGCCTGGGTGGTATGGGTTCTGGCCACTGCAGAATGTTGCAGGACATACCGGAATCGCGCCTTGCCGCAGTTTGCGATACTAACCCGATAACGCTTAAGAAGCTCTCCCAACAATACTCAGTTCCCGCATATTCCACCCATCAGGAACTTTTCCAGAGTGGTACTGTGGATGCAGTCATCATTGCGACGCCACACTACTTTCATGGTCCAATTGCTGAGGATGCATTTGCCAACGGAATTCACGTGCTTTCTGAAAAACCGCTTTCCGTGACCGTTGCGGCTGCCGACGGAATGATCGCCGCTGCAAAGAAGTCGGGCCTTAAATTTGGTGTCATGTATCAAATGCGCTCGGAACCACGTAGTCGCGCAGCTCACAGGATTGTATCGTCTGGTGCCCTGGGCGAAATCTATCGAACAAGCCTTGTAATGGGTTGGTACCGAAGCCAGGCATACTACAACTCTGGCGGCTGGCGAGCGACCTGGGTCGGCGAGGGAGGCGGCGTACTCATTAATCAGGCACCGCACTACCTTGACCTTTTTTCGTGGCTGGGCGGTCTTCCCACGTCACTAAAGGGAGAAACACGAACCAGGCTGCACGA
>JAJZFK010000432.1 GCA_021805405.1 bacterium | reverse complement strand
GCCTCATGCAGTCGCGCATCAAACTCGTGTCCTAGCGACTCAATCGGTTTAACGCCAGCTTTTTCCAGTTCAGACTGCATCTGTTTCATAATCGATCTGAGGCCGGTTACCAGCGACTCTGAATTGCCAGTATTTTCGGCAGCGGCTAGGGCACGTTCAAAACTGTCAAGTATCGGCAGTAGGGATTTTATTAATTCTGCGGCTGCATATTTTCTATCTGCGGCTGCCTGGTCCTCCATTCGCCGGCGTATAGTCTGAAACTCTGCCTGCGCATATAGCATAGCCTTTTCAGCCCTCTCCGCCCGCTGTTGAAGAAGTACTATCTGCTCGCTTAGATCGCCTGGATCGATTGAATTAGTGTCTTTGCGTGCACCTTCTGCCTGCATGTTCTCGCCATCGGTGGTCAGAACAGGCTGCTCAGTTTCAATCGGCTCATCGGGACAGAAAGCCATAAAATGGAACTCCTTATTAAATTAATTGTCGAAAATGTTTGTTTGCTTTGCGGCTCAAACAGGCACCTAGGCTAGACTTAAGCCGGTTAACACCACCGAAAGATTATGAGCCATCAGTTTAACCGACGCCATGGCGCTCTTGTAATGCATTCGCGTGGGGCCAACAACGCCCAGGTAGCCTGCCCGCTGGTTACCAATGAAATAGGTTGTACTAATCACGCTGCACTCCTGCATGTAGGGAGATTTGTTTTCGGTACCTATCACAATGGCAGTATCATTATAATCAACCGCTACCGAGAGAATTCGATAGAGTATGGCAGTTTCATCAAGAGCGTTCAAAATTAGCTCCAGCCGTCCAATATCCTGGAACTCCGGCTGTCGAATTAACTGGCTTGCGCCGTCAATATAGACCTTGCGCTGCTGAAGCTTGTTTGCAATATTCAATACGTGTGGTACAACACGGTGTAGCAGCACTCCAACCTGTTGCAGTTCACCGTCAACCTCAACAGTAGATGGCGCTGTTGCAAGGATATCGAGCTGCATACCCGCAAACGAGGCGTTCAGGTATGCTGATGCAAGTGACAACAGGTCAGGTCCCAACCTGGTGTCCGTTTCAACAAGGCGATGCTCAACGTGGCCGCTAGACATCAGCACTACCAGAAGAACATGCCGCTCATCGCCTTCCGTAAGGTAGAGCTTGCGCGCGGTTACGTGATCTGTAATGGGGTCTGTGGCAATGGAAGCATAGCTGGTCATCTCGGCTAACAGGCGGCAAGTGCGTTGAACCACCTGGGCGACTTCCGATGCTGATTCGGCAACCAGGTTGCGTGCGCGTTTTTGCGCCGCGGTGCCAGCCTCGTTTGTGGGTTCCATTAGTTCGTCAACATAGAACCGATAGCCCCGATCGGTTGGAATTCTGCCTGCCGAGGTATGTGGTTGAACAACATAGCCAAGATCCGCCAACTCAGCCATTTCGTTACGCATTGTTGCAGATTTGCAGCCGAATTTGTACTTGTCTATGAGCCGTTCCGACCCGACGGGTCGCGTTGTCTCTACATAATCATCGACAATAGCCTGCAGGATTAGAATTTTTCGTTCATCTAGCAAGGTCAATTGAAACTCTCCTGAACTCTGCGCATCATGCTTCGCTATCAACACCTGTTCGCGTTCCCGCAATCGACATATACGTCACGCAATAGATTATAGGTTGGTAGAGCGCCGATTGTCAAGGTTATTGATAACTCCTAACGCTGACGCTAAGGAATTGTCGCGATAAATCGCAGTAGCTGCCATGGATCTTTTTGGCATCCAAGAGGTTGGTGGCGTTGCTAGTTGCGAGGATAAATCGCAATATTCAATCCTCCTACCATATGCGGCCATTGTGTGCATTTTTCCGCATTCTGTACACAAATACATCCTTACCCATGCAGTTTACTTTCCAGGTGAACTTCAACGTGTCTCTTGAAAGGTACCGCCACTATACATGAGTTGTAAGATAAAGTCGGTGCGTTGCCTTCAATTTTGTCTCTACTACTTCGGCTACCGGTGTATCGTTGGCATCAAATTGCGGCCACGCGTCCTTGGGAAGGTAGATAGGTGCATCCTTGGTTAGTGGCAATACCTGCAAGTTCAACGGTCCAGTCATCGGACCGAAATAGGATGGATCAATCTGCAGAGGGAACGGCCTGCCGTTGTAGAAATTATCGACGAGAGTGGTGGTGCCGTGCACAAAGCGCGCACAGTCGCCTATATAGCGCACTTCCAGAAGCAATTGGCCAGGAAACAGACTTAGTGCGTGCCAATCGGTTTCTACCCGCCATACTGCTGCCGACTTATAATCGTTATCAACCGGGCCCTGTGCGACGCCCGCAGTACCCATGGTGATTTTGCGCGCCGGGCCCGCATTGCGTACCTTGACCAGTTTGATGGATGGCAGAGGCACGTTTGGAACGGGCAGTTTGTAGCTCGAGAAGTTACCATCCACGGTGGGTGGTGCTAGTGGTTTGTTGCCTACTCGCAGGTGAAGCGCCGGCATTAAGGCTATCTCTACGCTTTCACCTTCGGGGCAGTCTACTACGACATTATCTCCATCTTGCCATAGTGGAAAGCGGGAGAGTACTGCATGAGTTCGCCCTTTGACAATGATGTGGGTAAGCGCTCCGCCGTCTTCTGGCGTTAGGAGCACGACCTGTTGGTGTTTTCCATCTGCTGTTGCATATTCGAACAGAGGCTGCCTGCTGCCGCGACTAAACTGTAAAACGGTCGTGTTTGTACTGGTGCCAATAGCATTTGTGTGGAACTCCGTTTCATACACATTGGTCAACACCAGTTTTGCTCTATTCAACTGCCATTCTGCGGGTATACCCTCAATAATCTGGTAAAATCGTACATTTTTGCCATGGTGCTCAAATTGGTACAGTGGTTGCGCAGTGCATGTGTAATCCGTGCCAATTTCCCAAAAGAACGTGCTGTTGGCTGGCACGGTTACCGGTAGAACCGGCACCGTGATGGCACCCTTTGGAAGTTCGATATTAAATTGCACTTTTCCCACAGCGGCATGTGGTGTGAGGACTGCGTAGTTGTTAACAAAGAGGAAACCGCTTTCGTCATTTACTCGTATGCTCCACGAAAATCCGCTAGGACTCGGTGCAATAACAGTCTTGCCAGCTGCTAGTTGTTCACCATACACCTGTTGAAAAAGATGCAACTTTCGCAGGAGGTAATAGTGTGGTCGAGCTTCGCCATATTCGCCCAAGGGTGCGTAGAAATCGTAGGTTAGCTGTGGAAGGTCGTTCCATCCACCGGATGCCTGCGCCTCCTCCATTGAACTGAGCTGACCATGAGGGTTGGTACCACCGTGGTACATGTAATAACCTTGTAGACAGTTACCACTAGCCAGTTTTACCAGAGCGATGGCGTATACGTCGTGCGGCTCTAACCGTACACGCCTGTGGTAACTGGTCTCCATGCCTCCGCCAATCTCGCAGCAGAGATAGGGATAGATGAATTCAGCTTTATGCGCTCCTGTGTTTAGAGATGCGCTAGTGGGAGCCCCCATTGCTGCTGCCTGAGCCTGAGGCGCAGGGCTTATATCAAAACCCGCGAGGTAGCCAGGCGGCACAGGTTTAAGGGATCGGTCCCAAAACCCGTTTGCGTATGCCCCGTAAAGCGGTATTAGTTCACCATCCGGCATTGGTGTACTTAAATCTGGCCATCCTGTGCGATTGTATAAAGGTACATCGATACCGAGCTCAACTGCCATAGCTTTAAGCGCGAGCAGGTACCCTGCAGGACCACCGTATTCGTTATCTACCTGTATCCCAATGACAGGGCCACCCTGCTTCCACAGCAACCCGTTCAATTGCCGCGCTATCTGGCCATAGAGCTGGCGTGTATACCCAAGAAAGCGAGAATCGGTACTGCGAAGCTTGCAGCCAGAATGCTGCAGCCAGTCTGGAAGACCACCGTTTCGCACCTCGCCATGGCACCATGGGCCGCAGCGTACCACCAGATGCAGTCCCACTTCCTTGCAAAGCTGGGCAAATCGCCGTAAATCGCGCTTCCCGTCCCAGCGCCAGTGTCCCTTTGTTTCTTCGTGGTAAATCCAGAAGACGTAGGTTGATACAATCTCTAGTCCGCCAGCCTTCATTTTCAGTAATTCTGTTCTCCACAGAAGGTGGGGGTACCGTGCGTAGTGAAACTCGCCCATGGCGGGTAACCAGCGTTTGCCGTTTAGGAGCAGACTAGCGGCGTCAACTTTTAAAATATCACCGTGGCCGCCTAACGCGGTACCCATCCTGTAAATCTCGGTGGGTAGCCCCTCAAGAGGTGAAACCTGCACGCTTATCGTCTTTGTAATCGAAGCTGCGTTGGCGTTGTTACCCGCAACGATTTCACCCGCGGCAAACAAGGCAGCAGCGGAACTCAAAAACTCGCGCCGCTTAATTTTACTCATCTTTCAGGTCTCCTGCACAACGCTCAATTTGAGCATGTGGGAACTGTGTACGGCTAAAGGAGTGACGACAGGTACGCGAATGCACCACCCCCGTTAAACCGGTGGCCACCCTCAAACACCTCCCACTGAAAGTTTTCACTGACGCCAAAGGCTGTGTAGATGTCCGCAGCCTGCTTTATCGCGGTCTGAAAGGTGGGCAGCGGGAATATCGGGTCGTCGGTACCGCTTTCGGTGAACAGGTAACGCGGCGCAACCAGTGCAGCAAGATCAGGCATCTCGCAAATATTTAACAGGCCCGGTACGAAATTATCAACGCAATGGTCCACGGCAAGCACGCTGCCGGCAAAGGTGTTGAAATATGCCGAAACTACCGCGGCCTTAACGCGGGTATCGGCAGCTGCGAGGAATAACGACACGAGGCCGCCACCAGAAATACCCATCACTCCGATACGTGCCGGGTCCACGCAGTCCGTGCGAGTAGCGAGATAGTCCAGCCCACGCATTGCGTCCCATACTCGCCAGCCGGCCACGGTTTCGCCCAGCATGAGAGCAGCCATAGCGTCACGCGTGCATGATGAGGCGTCGGGGTGCTGAGATTGCGCCACCTCGTCGCGGCGAACACCGAAGCCAATGGCTTCCAGCGCGAGCGTTGTGTAACCGTGAGCAACGCACTGCAGGGCGAAATCCGAAGCGTATTCGTCATGCGCCATAAGCGAGCGCTGCGTTCCATCGGGCCCAATACCAACGCATACGTCTACGCCCCGACCGTGACCAGGTGCCGCGAGAATGGCTGGTCCGGGCACCGTGCAGGAGTCAGGCACGAGGAGGTAGCCAAATGCATAAAGGCCCTCCCGGGAGGTGAACGACACGCTCTCGCGTGAGTAGCCATCCATCTGTTCTTTCTTGAGTACAACTGCGTCTAGTGGGGGACGGTGCCAATTTTGAAGACCGCCGAGCGCCGACAGAAACGCGTTGCGAAATACTGCTTGCCATTTATCGCGCTCTATACTGCTGTCAAACAAATCAGGCTTCCACGCGAATTGCCCTTGGGAATGAACAATTCGATCGTGGCGCCACTTCGTTGCATCGTAGTTCTGGTTATTCATCTGTTTTCACCAATCGCTTGTATCTTCTTTACGGGCACTGTGAATGCTGGCGCATTGCGCCTCAACCCTGTACCTCATTCAAATACGCCAGCAGCAGCCTGCACAGCTGTTCGGGAGCATCCTTGTGCATAATCTCGTATCCGTGTGAGTTATCAACAGCTAACCCAAGTGTCACTGTTCGAGCGCACAGGCCAATAGCTGCACTACAGGAAGCATCACTTCCGCCACGAGAAAGGTACTGCCAATGGGGACGCTGCTCAAGCTGTTTTGCGCAGTTGTGGAGAATAGCAGAGTCTCGCGCATCAATAGCGGCATACCCGTCGCGAACCCATATCGTGGGCTCGCGGTCGATATCAAATACTGCATCTGGCGTGGTGGGCCCAATCTCGAGAGCGATACAGATATCCACCGACGTGCGGTTAAGCCAGTATCTTGCACCCTCGCCACCGACCTCCTCGCACACCGTTGCGACAAAAGCCAGTGGAACGCGTGGCACGACAGGGCTAACGGCAAGACGCTCAATTGCCATCAGCCATACGGCAAGGTCGGCCCTGTCATCTAGAAAGGGAGATGCAATGAACTCTTCCATTCGCGTTACTGTTCTGCGCGAACGGCCTAAAACAGCGCGTGTTCCTGGTTTAACGCCAGCCTCGAGTAGTTGCTGTAGTGATTTGCCAGTGAACAGAAATGCATGGTTCCAGCCAAGCGGCTTCTCTCGAGCCTGCTGAGCGACACTTCCGGGGTGGTCAGTATGAATGGAGCCAAACGAGAGCACTGCTGGAATTGTACCGGCCTGTGCGAGGATTTCTACGGCACCTTCACCCCACTTCCATGGATAAACGCCGCCTAGTGGGGCCACACGCAGCGTGCCGTCCTCCTCCAGATGGGTGACCATAAGGGCAATTTCATCCATGTGTGCCATAACTGCAACTGGCTCACCGGGCTGCTCCTCTCCAAATATGACTACCACGTTGCCTTTTGCGTCGACGTGGTGGGCAACGTTCATTGCCGTCAGCTTAGCAGTGAGCCAATCGCGTACCTCGTTTTCCTGCCCGGGTGGGCCATACAGCCCCGTGAGAGTGCTTATAAGCTCGTCGGAGTTCAGCATGAACGGTGACCTTTCAGGTTTGTGGGTGTTGGTAGTCGGCAGAATTTACGGCAGACACCACGATGCCAATGAGCACCTACGGATGCCATTCTGCACCAAATGAGAAGGATATATCAGGCCCGATATTGCTAAAGCCTGGAAGAGTATAGTTATGAATGTCTCCGTTTTCTGAATACGATGCGTACAACGCTAGATGAGAATTCATCACATGTGTAAAGCCAAACGTGGCAGTTACGTTAGCCTGATCGGCAAGGTTGTTGCCCGTGTGCAGTACCGCGCTGGCAGCATCTACCTGCAGAACGTACCTGTCGCGGCTGTTGGGATGAAACTCAATAGCAATCATACCCTGCTGCACGTGTGGTGCGGCGCCTGGCAGGTTAGAGGCATGCCCAAGAATCGCGCCACCCAGGTTTCCGTAGAGCGTAATGTCCCGGCCCTCGGCATAACGGGCATCTAGCGATAAACCCTCATCTACATTGCCGCTGCCAAGTAGTAGACGAGGATTACCAGTTGGCAGCTTTAAAGCGAGTCGTACGGCGACTGCGCTGCGATGGCTGGGTGGAATAAGCGAGTGCTTAAATGTGACCATTGTCTCCTCGAGCCCGAAGCCGTTACCCTGATTGACGATCACCCGGCCGGTACCGCTTAGAACTTGCAATATGGAACGATACTGCCGCCAGTGGTCCCTGCCTAGTGGGTCATCAATTGCATCAGCAGGTAGGCCGGTTAGGTGATGATAAAACGTGATAATTCCATCTAGGATGCCGCCGTTTCGCCACAGAATACCGCCCTGTATCTGCAGTTCAGACCGGTGCCCTAGTCCACGGTGCCACGTTAACGTGAGGCGCTGATATTCGTTATCAATTATTACAGAAGAGCCAGTTGGCGCGGGAATGAGGAGGTTATTGATGAGATCTAACTGAAGTCTGTAGGTGTTTTGTCCCGCGGTTAGAACGTCAGCGCCTTGTGGCTGAAACTGCAAAAAGAGCAGATTAAATGGCGCAGGATCGCGTAATGGAATTGGACCGGAAAACGGAACCTGTGCCGTTGCACGGGTGACAACGGCAATTAGTAGAATGTTCACAGCCAGGGAAATGCGCTGGATAGGGGTACATGCGGGCATTTTCATACCCTTTAAGTTACCTTACAGTATTACGATTTCCGGATAGTATAGCCCGGTTTTGGGTAGTAGTACTTCCGAATGGCGCACGGTTTACGTTTTATGTGCGAAATACAATACGAGGAAACCGTCGTACAAGAATTGCTTGTGGATGCCTCTAACAGCAGTGCAACCGGGTTGCTAACCACTGCGTTGAACAACGTAATCGGTGAGGGCCTCCAGGCACTCTCTGGCGGGAGAGTACGGCAAAACTGTCAGCGCGCTATGCGCAGTCTCAACGTACTGTCTTGCGGCTTCCCTAGTGCGGTTAAAGGCATCGTGAGTCACCAGTGCGTTCACCACGTCCTCAATTCCATCCGCATCTAGTGCACAGTTTCCAAACGCCTCCATGAGGCATTTTCGCTCCGAGGGCGACGCTTCCTGCATGGCGATGAGCCACGGCAGAGTGGCTCGCCCGTCTCTAAGGTCGCTACCAACGGGCTTGCCGGTGAGGGCTGGTTCCCCATTATAGTCCAGCAGGTCGTCGGCGATTTGAAACGCCATGCCCAAACCGAACCCATACTGCCCCAGAGCATCCTCAGCCTCCGGGGTTGCACCTGCCAGGATAGCTCCAGCTCGACAACAGCCTTCTACGAACACAGCGGTTTTCTTGCGGAGGATCTCAAAATAGTCGGTAAGCGGCAGATCGGGCACTCCCGTTGCCCCGATCTCCATAACCTCGCCCTCGCTCATTGCTATCGTGATTTCGGACACTGTGCGAATGATTCGTAGATCGCCATCCACCGCCAGCAGCCTCATTGCGCGCGCTAGCATGTAGTCTCCGCTTAGCACAGCCGTACCGTTGCCAAATATAGCATTAGCGGTTGGCTTACCACGGCGCATAGCTGTATTATCTACCACGTCGTCATGAACGAGCGTTGCCATGTGCACAAATTCAACGGCCGCACCCACCATCGCTATTCTGTCGCGGTCGGCGTTGGATTGCCATGAGCGTGCTGCGAGAGCGACCATAGCAGGACGTAGCCTCTTCCCACCAGCCTGCAGCAGTGAGCACGTTAGTTCAGAGATGGCGCGTACATCCGATCCAACCTCGGCTTGCATGCGTGTCTCAACGGCATCCATATCCGGGCGCACATAGTCCAACAGGGCGCTCGCCGATGAAGACGTGCTGGGGTTGACGACATGAAGTGGTGCACTCATCGGGAATATGCCTCCTGCTTGGCTTCGTTGCGGGTGCCAATGTGAATGCATACCGTTCCAAAATTGAGACTGCGAACTGTGATATTGTCGATACCACTCTGCTCCATGGTCTGCGCAAGCTCGTGGCGGTTAACAAACGACTTCATAGACTGCGGAAGGTAGTTGTAGGCATCGCGTCTGCTTAACAACCCACCCAACCACGGTAGGAAGTGGAAGAGGTACCAGTTTATGAGCGGGGAGACGCCTTCCGGTCGGGTGAATTCAAGTACCACAATCTTTCCGCCGGGTTTCGCCACTCGGGCCATCTCGCGGAGTGCAGATGAAATTGATTCCACGTTACGAATTCCAAAACCTACGGTAACAACATCAAAAACTCCCGTAGCAAATGGAAGCGTCTCTGTGTTACCCACCGTCATGCGAATGGGTGCGTGCGAGGCGGCTTGCAGTGTGTTTAGCCCAGCCTTGATCATGGGTGGACAAAAATCCGAACCAGCAACCTTACCTTCCGTACCCACTGCGCGCGCCAAATCTACGGCGAATGCACCTGTTCCTGTGCAAACATCCAGGCAAGTCTGTCCGCTACTAACGCCGGCAAGCCGTACTGCTAACTTCCGCCATTTGCGGTGCATGCGAAAACTGAGTAAATCATTAAGCAGGTCGTAACGGGGCGCTATTTCTGCAAACATCGCCTGTACGTACTGTTCTTTACTACCGTTAAAGCGTACGGTATCTGGTGTTCGGGCCGCCGTCACTACCTCTTGAGCCATTGTGCTAATGCTGCTTCCTGTTCCGGTGCACTTAATACTTCGCAGTATTTTTCACAAAGTACGTGGCACGAATATACCTATACCTCAAAACAGACTACATTGTGCCATTGATGCCGCGATATTGCTTGAATATCCATGTCGCTACAGAATTATCGCCACTATCTTCATAATTTCGAGCATTGTAAACCCAAGCACATTAATCATTGGACGAATGGCCGAAAATCGCAGTTCCTACGGCAAAATTTGGTACCGATAAATTCGTGCAGTTTTTGCATGCTACCACGAGGCATAGTGTATTAGCCTTATATAGTACAAGGTGCGGCGGCTCAACTTGCACCTCGAACGTCACTTGCGAACCTGTACGATCGTATTTCAGCCTATAGCTCACCCTTTGCTAACACAAAGAAGACCATGGTGTCTCCTTCTGGTATAATTGCAAGATGATACTGCCGATAATATTGTTGTCTCGTGCTGGCCTAAGGTAGGTTTTTGGTGACCCAGTTTAATCAATCCAGAGTGCCTGTCCCTACTTTAGGGCGCCTCGCAACCTATTTACGTGTTTTGATGGAACTAGAGCGAGCCCACGTGGAGACAGTTTCCTCTGCAGAAATGGAACGCCAAACCGGGATTAATGCTGCACAGTTTCGTAAAGATCTATCCTACTTCGGTGAATTTGGAAAGCCTGGCGTTGGCTATACTGTTGTAGATTTACAAGATCGCATAACGCGTATTCTCAAGATAGACAGGCGCCAGCCGGTAATACTCGTTGGTGCGGGCAATCTGGGATCTGCGCTGGTAGGTTATCCAGGATTTCTAGAGAACCAAATGGAGTTGGTTGCGGTTTTTGACAATAGTGCGGCCAAAGTTGGAACCGTTATTCACAATCTGACGATTCAGGACTTTAGAAACGTACAAGAGTTGAACCAGCAGCTTCAGGCTCGCATTGCAATTCTGGCAGTTCCGGCTGCAGGAGTTCAGCGAGTAGCAGATGACCTTGTGCAGTCTGGCATCAAGGCAATTCTTAATTTTGCACCGGCAACACTTAAGGTTCCTGAGGATATTGTAGTGCGCAACGTTTCGTTCATGCAGGAATTGGCGGTGCTTTCATACCATACTTCTAGCAGGCTGCTTGTGGCAGATACAATGCCACCAACTGCTCGCAAATTATAGGTTGGCAGGTTCTAAATGGCTCTGGCATACCCAATAAACTGTAATATAGCCGGTTGGAACTGTCTTGTCGTTGGCGGTGGCAGCGTGGGTACCCGAAGGACCGCTGGGTTATTGGAGTCTGGTGCCATTGTTACTGTAGTCGCTATGCAAGCTAGCAATGAACTTATTTCAATGAGCGAATCTGGCACAATAGCGCTTTTACTGGAGCCATTCCGGCCTGATCACCTTGACGGAATGCGGCTAGCAATTGCTGCGGTAGATAATAAGGTAGTTAACGATGCCGTTGGCGAGCATTGCCGTAAAAGGAATATCCTTGTGAATAGGGCTGATGATTCAAGCCGGGGCGATTTTACGGTGCCCGCTGTAATAAGACGAGGCGCGCTTACGCTATCCGCTGCTACCGACGGAAGTCATCCTCGACTTACTGCTAAGATAGCACAGACCTTAAGCGCAATGTATGGTCCCGAATATGAGCCCTATGTAGCGATGCTGAGGCTCGTGCGGCTTGAGATTCTAGCGGAAGCAGCAGCACATCATGAGCGGGAAGCAGCGTTTAATGCGTTGAATGACCACGAAGCGGACCTGTTGCACCTTATTAAGAATGGAAGGGAAGCAGAGGCGCTTCATGTAGCACGAGGGGCAGTTTCGTCCGCAATTCACGGTTTGCGTACTCACCACAGTTTGGAGACGCATCAACAGTGATACTCGCCCAAATTGGCCTTAGCCACCATACCACACCCATTGACCTGCGGGAACGGTTTAACTGTGCCGAGACCGTGCTAACAGAGGCTTATCATGCCTTGCACGGGCTGGGTGTACAGGAGGTGGTAATTGTTTCAACATGTAACAGGGTTGAGCTTTATGCCTGTGCCGAGTTGACAGAAGAGTCGCTGCGGCGCACTCTGGTGAGGTTCCTTAGCCAGTTCCACCATGTGCCAGAGCGCGAATTTGATCAGCATCTGCAATGGCGCGTAGATCAGGAGGCGGTTGCGCATTTAATGCGCGTAGCTGCCAGCCTCGATTCGCTGGTGCTTGGCGAGGCGCAGATACTGGGGCAGGTGCGAAATTCATTGCGCCTGGCGCAGGACAGAGGGCACGCGGGCCTCACTCTTACTCGTCTCTTCGAGCAGGCGCTGCATACAGGAAAGCGTGTACAGACAGAGACAGGACTGGGGCGTGGCAGGTACAGCGTGGGCCACGCTGCCGTGGAGATGGCGGGCCGGATTTTTGACGACTTCTCACGAGCGAAAATCTTGATTCTTGGTGCGGGCAAAATGAGCGAGGTTACTGCGCGCCACCTGGTGGAAAAGGGCGTAAAGTGGGTGGTAGTTGCCAACCGCACTTACCAGCGCGCCGTTGACCTTGCCATTCAGCTGGGTGGCAGCGCCATGGCGTTTGATGACGCCATAAATGGTGGAATGGCAGACGCCGATATCGTGATTGCCTCTACATCTGCACCTCATGCCATCATTCACCGCGGTAATCTGCAACCGATCATGCGCCGGCGCCGAGGGAAACCGCTATTTATTATCGATATCGCTATACCGCGAGATGTAGATCCCAACGTGAATGCGTTAGAGAACGTGTTTCTGTATAACGTAGATGACCTTCAACAGTGTGTTAATGAAGATGCAATGCGCAGGGCAGGGGAAGCTGATGCGGCCCGCCTTATTGCTGAGGAAGAGACATTAGCCTTCCTAAGCTGGTTTCGTGCCCGGCAGGCTACACCAACAATCGCACAACTCAAGAGCCATCTGGACGATATTCGCGAAGAGTACCTGCGTATTTTCGGTCCGCGCCTTGCGCACCTCAGCGCTAAGGATAGGCAGACCATTGAAACAATGGCCCAATCGATGATGGATCAGGTAGCTCGACAACCAATCCAGAAACTTAAGCGCGACGCTTCGGGTGAACCAACTGTGCCCATCAGCCTGGCTGCGGCCACTCTACACCTGTTTGGTCTGGATGCTAACAGCGAGGACGCCGGTGAAAATCCTGACGCCAATTCCGCCGGTGTTCATACAGCTAGGGAATCCGCGTGATGATGGGTCCGTTCATACCGTTAAACATACTGGCGCTTCTGCTCTACGCTGCGGCTGCAGCGGCGTATGGTGCAGGTTTAGTTCTAGACGCCAGGAATGCGCCTGTCTTCGACAACCGACTACGGCTACCAGGTCTTGCAAGACCCCTTCTGTTCACAGGTATTGGTGTGCAGGTAGCGGCTACCGGTGCATGGTGTGTGAACACCCACCTTTCGCCATTTGCAGCGGAATATGGAACGCTTTCGGTGTTAGCATGGATTATGGCCCTTGCACTTGCAGCTGCTGATTTGAAGTACCACATTACAGCAGTAAACGCCGCGGCTCTGCCTATTGCGTGCCTCATCCTTTTCTGGGGCCTGCTGCACGCCGACCGAACGCCGGATGAGGCTCTTCTGCTTAAGAGCCAGGCGATTAGCGTGCACGTGCTATGCATCCTCACAAGCTTGGCCCTGTTTGCACTTGCCTTTGGTTGCGCCTGCTGCTATCTACTTCAGCACAGGTTATTGAAGTCGCGCAGCGTTCGCCCCTTCCTTAGAAGGCTGCCGCCCCTCGCAACGTTGGATACGGTGGCGTATCAGGCAATAGCCTTTGGGCTGCCGTTGCTGGCCGTTGGTCTCGGTTTGGGCATCGTCTATATGGCCAAGGACAAGCCGTGGCTAACTCCGTTGCAATGGATATTTGATCCCCACAACTTCATCGCATTTGCACTTCTCTTCCTGTATGGGCTCTATATTGCGGCCCGCCTGCTTTTTGGTTGGCGAGGTGTTAGGCTGCAATATATTCTCGTTGCAGGGCTTATTCTAGCAATGGCACTCTACATTGTCCCCAACGTTACGCACCACTTTCACCAGCAAAGTGGGCTTTCTGCCAAGGCGTAAACCGCTAGTTAGCACTGCTCTTTCGGTTTACATTGTCAATTTCAACCGTCGCAACACTACCGCCTGCAACTGGAACATGCAACGTAGGCAGGTGAAGGTTGGCAAGTGCAGCATGTGCGTAGAGCACACTGCCATTTGAAGTCGTTGTCCATTCAGAACCAGAGGGCTTGGTGCTGGTAAATCCGTTTAACTGCAGAGAGATCGTTCTTGGTGCCCCAGTATTGACAATTACGGCGACCAACTTATGCTTAATTGGATCGTATGCGGCAACCGTGTCGACGTCGCTAGTACTCAATACCTGCATATGCTCCATAATATGCCGGCTAAATTGCGCCATCATGTAGTACTTGGTGTTGGGGGTGCCCACCCAATGATCGCCTGGATTGCATTGTATAAGCCCCCAGCCTCCACTGTCATATGGCTGCCAATAACACCAGGCATCTGCGCCGAGCTGGTTGATATTAGCGGCAATAGTTTGCGCCATGGTCATCCCTGTAGCGTCACCGTCTCCATCCTCCGACATCCACAGAGGCATAGACCCCACGGCACGGCGCAACTCGGCCATTGCCGGTCCCCGGTAAGGCGAAAGTCCGCTGTAACCATGGGTGTTTACTCGCCCGATATCTGCACGAACAGCCGCTGAAAATGAGTTCCAAGTGGCAAGTGCTTCAGGAGGGCTGTTCTCATCAGACGCGGCGATTTTGACGTCCGCGAGCCCTATGTGGTTCAACTCGGCCCGTAGAAGCGGTATGATTTTAGCTTGTGTTGATTTGTCGAAATGGCACCCCTCCTGCCTGCCTGGAAATTTCCACCACCATGCCGAGGGTTCGTTAAACGGCTCTACTGCCGTTACCGGTACATGCCATGCCGTACGCGCGTGCTTTGCCGCCAGTGCAAGGCTGTAGGCAAAATCTGTGTAGTAGCGCGTCATGAGGTTATCGCCACCGTTATCGCTTCCTGTAGTGCTGCCGTTGGTGCACATCCACCACATGGGGCTGTTAGAGGCAATTTCGAAGTGGTCGGCACCAAGAGCTTTCGCTGTCTTCAATGCCTCTACCTGCGCTGCATCGGCGTGCCAGTTGAAGGTGGCGGAGAGAGGATTGCTGCTTCTGGGACTTAACCAGAAGCCATTTATGGCCTTAAACGCGGGCATTGTGCGCGAATTTACCATGCCTGGTCCAGAGCCGCCTAGATTGTAACGCACGATGTTGAAGCGCAGATTGGGCAGATTCTGGCTGTTAAGGACGGTGGTCGTTTTGCCAAAGCAGACTTGACACATGGTCTCATTTGAGCCAAATACATTTGCCCACCAGTAGAGTGCACAACCCCAGCCTTGCCAGGTTCGCAGCGTGGGAGAGGATACAGTTACTGACGAGGCATGAATAGGAGTTGTCTCCTGTGCGCTACATCCCAGGCTCGCACCAATGGCCAGCAAAGGAACCACACAGAGTGGTTTTGTTAGGTTGTTAAGTTTCAATGGCGTCCTCAGGTATGCCGGAAGTAGTTAACCAATATTTCCTAAAGTCACAAACTGTGCGGTATCATTTTTGCGGTGGTGCCAAGAGGCCGCTTTGTTTGCAAATTCCAAAGATAGTAACAGGAAATATGACACATAGAACCCAAAAGCCGCATTGTGCAGGCTTCACATTGATTGAACTGCTCGTTGTGATCGCGATTATCGCGATTTTAGCCGCAATTCTCTTTCCGGTATTCGCACAGGCGCGGGAACAGGCGCGAAAGACGGTATGCGCTTCTAACGAGAAGCAGATAGCACTAGCGTTTCAGCTCTACATTCAGGACTATGACAGTATGTATCCGTGCACAGGCGACGTTTACCTCTATGCAGGTCGCCACTGGCGTTGGCCCATCATGCCCTACCTGGGCATCGGCCAAAAGCAGGCAGCAACGAGCTACGACGCAAAGCAGGGTAGCCCGTCTGTACTGATATGCCCCTCGGATACTCAATCTGGTACCAGTTTTGACTCTACATCATACGACTATTCCGCAACGTTCTTTCATAGTGAGGCAGAGGTTGACGCAATGCACTTTGGCGATCTGGTGACGGCACCTGCCGCATATCCAGCCATCGCACAAAGCGATGCGGCCGTTGCCTATCCATCGCAAAAAGTACTCATTACCGAATGGTACACCAATCACGAGCATGGTCCCGCCGGGCCAATTGGCTTTTGGGGTAGTACATTTGTCTTTCCATCTACTCCGGGTGCCGACTGCTGGCAGGGTGCGAGGAACTATGCAATGGCCGATGGTCATGTAAAATTCATCCAGGCATCACGCATCAATCCTTCGAGAGATCGCTGCCCAGATATTAACCTGACCGTGCACGGCATCGAGGGCGTTGATACCGGCGCGGCAAACTAAATGTAGTTTACGTTTCCGGAAGAATGGAACAAGCCACCGAACCTTTTTCGGTTCGGTGGCTTGTTCCATTGAATTCTACGATATCGGTAATGTTCTACTTGGCTGCATTGGGATTTGGTGCCGGAAGATTACCTCGCGAAGAGGTATTTTTAGCCGGTGCGGATCCCTTCATTGCTCCTGCGAGTTGTGCAGCGGTTGGTCGTGTTGGGCCGTTCTTCAGGGTTTGAAGGTCCTGCCTACTCATGTTGTTGTTACCGCTGCAGCCTGTAATACCTACAGTAACCCCAAGCAGTGCGAGGGCCATGATAGATTTGCACGTGCGTGTTTTCATTTTCTTCCTCGATACTACAACGGTCTGCCGATCTGACCGGACCGGAAGACCGTTGTTCGGTTTGTTGTATAACTAACGAGTGGCATCCCACATATTGTTCTGCGGCTGATTTACTG
>JAJZFK010000234.1 GCA_021805405.1 bacterium | reverse complement strand
TTATACATGCGTTTAGCGTGATTGTTACCCTGTTCTACCTCCCATTTGGTAAGTTCTTTCATATCTTCCAGCGACCCGCCAATATGGGAGTTTACTTTTACAAGGCCGCAGGTGAAAACGGCGAGCGCGCTTTTTGTCACCGTTGTGGTGATGACTATGCAAGCGCAATGCATGTGAAAGATTTGAAGTTGGTACTGACCCAACTTGGGATGGATTACAGCTTTGATGATGGTACCCACTACCAGGACGTGTGCCCCGTATGCAGGCGCAAGATGATGGCGGTAAATCAGCTACAGTCAATTGGCGGTCCCGGATATTTGTGAGCTAATTCTAAAAGGAAGCACTTTAATGGCAATTCCACCTCTAACAAACTTGCAGCTTATTGAGCAATTTGGACCACATCTGAACAGCACGCCAAGTGGCGGCTGGCAGGCAGACGGTAGGCCAGACAAACTGATTAATACCCATTGCTGCTTCTGTGGTCAACAATGTGGTATCACCCTTAAGGTTCGCCAGAATCGCGTCATTGGCTTTGAACCACGCGAGGACTTTCCATTTAATGAAGGCAAACTGTGCCCAAAAGGCGTCAAGCGATACCTTCAAAATGAACACCCTGATAGATTATTAGCGCCCCTTAAACGAACCGATGCAGGTTTTATAAAAATTGGATGGGAGGAAGCTCTCGATAACACCGTGACCGCAATTAAACGTATACAAAAGGAATATGGGCACGACTCGTTTGCCATGTTGACTGGGGCCTCGCTAACCAACGAAAAAGCTTATCTTGTAGGCAAATTCGCACGGCTAGCACTAAAAACGCGTAACCTTGACTATAATGGCAGGCTCTGTATGGTATCGGCGGCGGCCGGTAACAAAAAGGCTTTTGGCGTCGACAGGGCAGCAAATTCTTGGAGCGATATTCCGCTTGCCGACGTGATACTCGTAATTGGTGCCAACGTCGCTGAGTGCGCGCCTATAACGACAGACTATATTTGGCGTGCAAGAGACCGCGGTGCAAAGCTGATCATGATCGACCCTCGAGTGACACCACTTGCACGAACGGCTGACCTTTTCATCCCCGTACGGCCGGGTGGTGATGCGGCTTTAATGAACTCGATTTTGAATGTCGTAATCGCCAGAGGATGGGTCGATACCCAGTTTATTGAGGAGCACACCGTAGGTTTTAATGCCGTTAAGGAGATGGTTGCAAAGTACCCCCCGGAAGTTGCTGGCCCGCTCTGCGGAGTGGACCCAGATTTGATAGTGCGTGCCGCAGAAATATGGGGACCCGCGAAGACGAGCTTTCTTTTACACGCCCGTGGAATCGAACACCACATTCACGGGGTAGACAATGTGCTTAGCTGCATCAACCTCGTTCTTGCTTCCGGTCGTATCGGTCGCCCTGGCTGCGGGTACAGCACGATCACGGGCCAGGGAAACGGACAAGGGGCACGTGAACAGGGCGGTAAATGTGATCAGTTACCAGGCACGCGCGACTTAGGTAATCCAGAACATCGCAAATATATCGCTGAGGTTTGGAAAGTCGCCGAAAATGAGATACCCACAGCGGGTAGCTCGGCTGAAGAGTTAATGCAGATGATGCACGCTGGCGAAATAAAGGGGCTGCTTAATATCTGTTTCAACCCACTAATATCGCTTCCAGATTCAAACTTCACACGACAGGCGCTTAGTAGGCTGGAACACTTTACGATAATTGACTTCTTCATGAGTGAAACAGCGCGCCATGCCGACATCATTCTTCCAGGATCGCTTCAGGAGGAGGACGAGGGCACGGTAACGAGTGCCGAGGGTCGCGTCATAAAGATCAACAAAGCTGTCAATCCACCGGGTGAGGCCCGCGTAGACTGGCATATCCTTTGCGATATCGCACGTCGCTTAGGCAAAGCTGAGTATTTTGCATACCAATCGCCCGAGGAGATCTTTAACGAACTCCGTGTTGCTTCCAAGGGTGGTACATCCGACTATTTTGGGATCACATACCAGAAGATTGAAGCGAACGACGGCATTTTTTGGCCGTTCCCTGCATTAGATCACCCGGGAACACCGCGGCTTTTCGAAGGGGGGAAGTTCTTCCATACAGACGGAAAAGCACGCTTCATTCCGGTTGAGTGGGCACCGCCTGCAGAGTCGCCAGATGCCGATTATCCGCTTGTACTAACCACAGGCAGGGTGGTAAGCCAATTCCTTAGCGGAACTCAAACCCGCCGCATTGGCAGCCTGGTAGATCAATATCCTGAACCGTTGGTAGAAATTCATCCAAGCTTGGCAAAACAACTGGGAATAGAACGCAACGACAAGGTAAAGGTTCAAACTCGCAGGGGAGAAGTAATCCTAACGGTAAGTATTGTGACAACCATCCGGCACGATACAGTCTTCATTCCCTACCACTGGGCAGATGAAAAGTCCGCGAATCTGCTGACGATAAGAGCGCTAGACCCAACGTCAAAGATTCCTGAATTCAAATGCTGTGCATGCCGGGTTACACGTGCCTAAGGTTCTTGGGGCGCGCGCCGTGCTGCCATGCGCGCTGCTACACGGGCTTCGTTCCCTTCCTGGGTAGGTTCATAGTACGGCGCAGACTGCACGGCTTCCGGAAGGTACTGCTGATCAACATAGTGTGCGGGATAGTCGTGCGGGTAGAGGTATGGCGCTTTACCGGCGACCGCCTTACCCATCACCGATCGTGGGTCGCGCAGGGCAGCAGGAACAATTCCTACCCCGTTTGTTGCAATCTCCTGCTCGGCCCGCCCTATGGCGACGGTACATGCATTGCTCTTGGCAGCAGCCGCCAGGTAACAAACGGTTTGAGAAAGTATTAGCCTGGACTCTGGCATTCCTACGAAGAGAACAGCCTGTACAGCGGCGTTGGCCAGTACCAGTGCCATGGGGTCCGCATTGCCCACATCTTCACTGGCAAGGATGACCAGTCTTCTGGCAATAAACCGAGGATCCTCGCCAGCATTTAGCATCACAGCCAGCCAGTATAGACCGGCATCGGGATCCGAACCACGGATGGATTTAATAAATGCGGAAATGGTGTTATAGTGTTCATCACCAACCCGGTCATATCGCGGTGCTCGCTGCTGTGCAGCCTCCTGGGCAGCAGCCAGGTTGATACGTCTGGCACCTTCCACCGGCTCTACAGACATCGCTGCAGCTTCCAGGGCGTTCAGCGCACGACGTGCGTCACCGTCAGCCATACCACACAGGTAACGCATAGCATCGTCTTCTATATGCACGTTCATGGCGCCTAATCCACGCTCATGGTCTTTACAGGCCCGTTCTAATACGAGGCGCAACTCGTCCTCGCTTAGAGGTTCAAAGCGAAACAGCCGCATTCGTGAAAGCAGAGCACTGTTTAACTCGAACAGTGGATTTTCTGTTGTGGCACCTACCAGCACAACGGTGCCTTCCTCTACATGAGGCAGGAGGGCATCCTGTTGAGACTTGTTCCAGCGGTGAATCTCATCAACGAACAGAATAGTTTTCTCGCCACGTTTCATACGGCTACGCGCAGCGTCTATTACCTTACGGATGTCGGCTACTCCACTGGTTACTGCACTGTAGTCCTCAAACGCGGCACGGGTGGCACCAGCTATAATGCGTGCCAGGGTGGACTTACCGCACCCGGGAGGCCCCCAGAATAGCAGTGATGTTAAGCGATCGGTCTCAATAGACTTTCGCAATTGCGACAATGGCCCTACAACTGCCTGATGTCCGATGAACTCGCTTAACGTTACTGGCCGCATTCTTGCAGCTAGTGGTGACTCTGGAATTGCACAAGATACTGGCATCGGTGTCTGGGTTTCATCATCGTCAAATAACCCGTTTGGCATAGACCTGCTCCTTCCCTACATACCTGCGGAATATACCACACTCTGGTTTAATAGGTTCGCAAAAGTGATTCTAATTGATGTTCAATAATAATCCAAACAGGTATTAAGCTTTGCAAAATTGTGCCGATTATTATTTCGGATCACCCGCAAACATACGGGCTTCCCACTATAGGAGTAACCTTTATGCAGATTTCACTTAATGGCGCCGGAATGGTTCAGCATCTTACAGCACTTCCCGC
>JAJZFK010000285.1 GCA_021805405.1 bacterium | reverse complement strand
ACTATTGTTTATGATGGGCCGGTAGTACCAGAGCCATTTTCGGCTGAGCTAAAGCAGCTCTCAACAAGCAAAGCCAAGCTCATTAGAACCGGACAGGCTATGCAGACTATTCTACCATAGCACCAATTCAGCCCTGCAGGTGCTTGGAGGGGTTACCGAAAATGCCATTAGCCGAAGCTGAAGTTTTTGCCGGCTTAACAGGAGTTGAACGATGGCAAATTGGGTAGCCAGTGTGCTAGCAGCGCTACTTATTGGTATTCCAGTACTGTCCGCACCCGCTGTTGAGTCGCCTCAGCAAATTAAACATGACATTCAGCAATGTTACCATCTTCAGGCAGCGGCGCTAGATGCCGGGAATGCAAAGCGGTACATGAACTACTGCTCTAAAGATTTTCATGATGTAGGCTCACAGGGAGCATACACTGATTATGTTTCAACTTTGCGGCTGGTACACACCACAGTAACCATGGTAGTACATTTGCGGGCCCAGTTTAATGTCCTGAATATTGTAGCCAAAGGTGACCGCGAGATCGTTTTATGCCATGAAAAGATGCAGGGCAAGGTGCGTGATGCAACGGGCAAACTTAGCTCGTGGTCGATCTCTGGTGATGTTATAGACGAATGGGTACACCTTCCCGAAGGTTGGCGAAAGATCGTTTCTCGCAGCGTACGTGCTAGAACAAAAATTGGGGGCAAACGTCCCGTTTGGGATCATCAACCAGAAATGTGGCCGACTTCGCCTAAGCGGGCTGGTGCGTCTACAGGATGAGCCTCGCACGCATACCGCAATAGTCGCGTGGTATCTAACATCATGCCGGTTGCGGGATGCAGAAGCCGACTTCGTGGTTCTATGATGCGAATGGCGCGCTTAAGAGGTTGGTTTATTCCAATTCCCTTAACGTGGTTCATTTTGCGCAATGCAGGCAGCGCGTCCTCATCGGCTATTCGTGCAATGGATTGCAGTAGCACCTCTGCCCGTTCGCTCCAACCGGGCACCTGATAATCGAGGGTCTGTTCAAGTGCATAGAGAAGCACCGGCACAGTATCGAGTCCCCCCTCACCAGCTCTGTACGCTGCCTCTAGAAACAATGTGTGATCCAAATTAGGATCTAGTAGGGCTTCCATATCGTCAATTTGGCCGGTACTTTCAATGGCACGGTAGATTCTGTTTGCGCGTAACTGACGTTTCATCGCCGATACGATTGGTGGAATGGCTTTTATCGCAATGATGAGGCACGCAACGCATATACCAGTAGGCCGTAGCGTGTCATTACCCATGATGGCAGCTAGTCCACCTGTCGTCATGATTAGGCCAACCGTCCCTGCGGCGATATAGTCGTTCACGTTTGTGCCCTCCCGCGCTGCTCATGCAGTAAAACCACAGCATTTCTTGTATTTCTTGCCGCTGCCACATGGGCAGGGGTGGTTACGCCCAACGTGGTCACTACTCACAAACGGTAGTACCACGGGCTTTTCTGGCTCCGGTTTCGCTGCAAATTCTGGGAGGATGAACTCCTCTTCGGGTCGCGGACGGCGCGGTACGGACGCCATTACCTGGATAAGTCCATTGTCAACATCCGGTACTAGTTCAATGTTAAACTCATCGAGGACATCCTGCAGGGTTATAATCTCTGTATCCACTCTATCTGCCTGGAAAGCGGCAAGAATTGTATCAATTGCGCCGCGGTCCTCTAGCTCCAAGAGGCAGAATATGCACCATGCCGTCGTCTCTTTGCTATTCTTTGTGTTATCTACTGTTCTCTGCAGCAGAGCGCAAATTTCTACAAGGCTGGCAGGATGGTCGACTGGCATTACTCCCAGTACTTCGGTGAGGAAGGCTACCGGATTATTATCCTCGTTCCATGATGAGTTTAACCACTCTTCCAGCAAAGGCAGCATTGCGGGCCCTTGCGAGCGGTAAAATGCGACTACTGCCTCGGTGGCAGTGTCATCAAACGTCCACAGAAGCGGCAGTACGCGCTTGGCGGCGGGCAGGGCGTCCTTACCCAAGCTCGAAAGTGTACGTAACGCCCTAATAGGCGTTGCCGCACGCAAGTCGTGTTCGCTATGTCGTGAGTAGGATACATATGACCTGTCTAGAGCGATCCTTGAGAGGACGTCAATTGCCTCGGCAAGCGGGCGTGCATTTATATCTGCAAGAAAATTTCGCCAGAAGACTGGGCCATATGCGTCGGGACGTCCGTCTGAGAACAGGCGTTGGTAGGGCTGTGGCAACCCAGTATGGGCTACCAGATCTGTTGCGCGCGAACCAGGTTTCGATTGCGATTTCAACGTTTTGGTACCTCGCCGTAACCAGGGTAACCTGTTGTAGCGCTGCTTACTGGCATCCAAATGTAAAATTCTCCAGGGTTGGTGCGGTAATCCGTCGACTTTGACCAGGTCACGTAATATAAATGTTTATCCATACTCTATTCTACAACACCACACTCTCTAATTGCCACAATTAATTGAGGAACCACACCAGGAAGTGAGTCACTTGCGCGAGGCAGATGTAGTTCATCCAGCATCATCTGGGTTAAACCTCGCTAATGGAAGCGTGATTGCGTTGAGGTACGCGGGTGTCATGAGTAATACAACTGGTACAACACCTCCGTTCACTATTCAAACAGACCGCCCAATAATGAGTTAGTATCTTCGCTACTGGCTTCCGCAGGTTCACGCACAGGCGGGGAAGCGGCTGACAGATTAAGGCTCGTTAAGAAGCGGGACGGCGCAGTAATGGAATCATTCCAACGGTCAATAGAGGACACGTAGAGGCGGTCGCGCGCACGTGTGGCAATAACGTAAGCTATGCGGCGTTCCTCGTCGTAGTTGGTGGCTTTGCGGTGAGGGAGTATAAATTCCGACCATCCAACCGCGAAGACGACCTTCCACTCCAGTCCCTTGGCACCGTGGCCAGTTACCAGGGTGATTTCGTCTAATTGTTTGTGGCCTCTGCGATCTTTTCGTCGCTTCTGTTTTGCGTCGCGCACCATTCGAACGGCTTTAAGGTATGCCGCAGCGTCGGGGTAGTGAGTGGCAGCTTCCTCTACGCGGGCTAAATTGAGGAGCCTGTCGTCGTCCTCCTGTTCGCGCACACCTCGTGGATCAGTAGTAATCCAGCGATCGTAACCAGTTACGCTTCTAATCTTTGCAATTAGTTGGCCCGCGTTCTCACAATGTGGCAATTGCTCCTCTAGTTGGGCTAGCTGATCTGCTAGCAGTTTTATGCCCTTGAACGAGCGCAAATCTGGTGCAGGAAATTCAGCAAGAATCTCGCGAACGGGGCGGTTCCGCATCTGCGCAACATGGATGAGTTGCTGTCCAACGTCGCGATGAATTTTGCGGTCTGGAATATTGAGCAGAGCAAGCAGCCACTCGTCTGCAAACGCCTTGTTTGTCTGTTCGTCTGGTGCCAGGTATTGCAGGTACGTTATGAGACCCTGCACCTCCTTACGTGCATAGAAGTCGCCATCCTGCCTGGATGCAAACGGTATTTCATGCGCCGCAAAAATGCGCTCAAATGCCTCGCTCTGAGCGTTTACCCGGAAGAGAACTGCGACATCGTTGTAGGGTAGCCCAGCACGGTGCAGGTCAAGTATCTCCTGCGCGGTCTCCTCTGCCTCATCGTCTGCATCCGATAGCCGCATCCAACGTACGGGTAGACCTTCATCGCGGGTTGGTTGAAATGGCAACGGATGCCGATTGGCGTCCTGACGGATGAGTGCATCAGCAAACTGCATGATCGCCTGTGTGCTTCTATAGTTGTGGCTTAGTTCAAACACCCTGGTAGATGCATGTTCAGCAAACGCGCGAAACGTAGTGGCGTCGGCTCCTCTAAACGCATAGAGTGACTGGTCGAGATCGCCCACGAGCATCACGTTACGGTGGTCACGACCCAGCGACAGCGTGATTGCAAATTGGGGGCCGTTCATATCCTGGCATTCATCCACAATAATGAACTGGAACTCTGCGGCATATTTTGACCGCACTGCGTCATTGGTAGCAAAAAGGTCCCGTACAGAGAGAATGAGATCATCAAAGTCGTAAAGCCCACGCTCGATCTTTGCTTTTTCGTAAGCTCGCCAGGTACGTGCAAA
>JAJZFK010000117.1 GCA_021805405.1 bacterium | reverse complement strand
GCAGTGTTCGTTTCACTGGCGGGTTACCTCCTTCATCACCGTACCACTACGGTCTATCATCTGCAATTGAATAGGCATTTGGCCAAAGGCGTGCGTTGAGCAGCTCAGGCAAGGGTCGTAGGTGCGAATCACAGCTTCTACGCGGTTGAGGAGTGGCTCCGGGATGTCGAAGCCACTGATGTAGTGCTTTGCAGCCTGAGTGATACCTTTGTTCATGGCAAGATTGTTGTGCCCGGTAGCTATAATGAGGTTTGACCAGGTGATGAGGCCGTTATCATCTATTTTATAGTGGTGCATGAGCGTACCGCGCGGTGCCTCGCTCACTCCTATACCCTCGCGGCGGTTTGGTTCTGCGTGGGCTCTAACATGAGTATCGAGGATGTCCGGGTCCGTTACAATCTCCTTTATCCGCTCTATGCCGTAGAGCACCTCTATTAATCTCGCCCAGTGGTAGTGGAACGAACTCATGCGTTCTTCTATCGAAAGCTGACGGTACTCCGCCAGCTCCGCATCTGCCAGCGGCGTTCCACAGCGCCCAACCATGTTAAGGCGTGCCAGCGGACCCACTCGGTAAATGCCGTCTGGGTACCCGTCCTGCAGGAAGTAGGGGAATTTTAGATAGGTCCAATCCTCCACTGCTTCGCCGATAAACTCATTGAACCGTTCCGGCGCAACGTCTTCTATGCGGGGCGTACCATCTGGTTTTGCAAACCGAAGTCTGCCATCATAATGTTCGAGGTCACCGCCTGGGGTCACCAGGCCCATGAAGAGGGTTGGGAAGTTGGCAAAAACCGAAATTTCCTCGCGGAATTTATCAAGTGACGGCTTAAACCAGGCGAGTGTACGCTGCACTGCCTCCATTGCTTCGGGTATTGAGGCAAGTATCTCGTCACGGTGCTCCTGCGTAAGCGGTGCACTTACGCCGCCAGGTACGATCCACGCGGGGTGGATACGCTTGCCACCAAGCAGTTCGATGATGTGCTGACCAAAGCGGCGAAGGGCGATGCCGTCTTTAGCTGCCTGCGGGTGCGACGACACCATTGCCATGATGTTGCGCACCGCCGGGTTGGCGTCCATACCAAGCAGTAGGTCTGGGGATGATAGGTGGAAGAAGCTAAGGCTGTGTGACTGCACAATTTGCGCCAGGTTCATGATCCTGCGAAGGCGCGCGCCAGTCTCTGGTACTGCAACGGCAAGAAGAGCATCGCACGCTTTTGCGGAGGCAACAAGGTGGCTAACAGGGCATATGCCGCAGATGCGCGCCATAAGTGATGGCATTTCGTAGAAAGGGCGCCCCTCACAGATTCTCTCGAAGCCGCGGAACTGCGTTATGTGGAGGCGTGCCTCATCTACACTGCCATCGTCATTCATCATAATGGTGATTTTGGCATGACCCTCTATGCGGGTGACGGGATCTATAGTAACTGTTTTACTCATGGTATTGTCCTTCACGCCCCAAACCGGGTGTGAGTTTCCATCTCTGGCAGCCGTCCTGCCAGAAGCTCGCTCACGACATAGTAGATGGTGCTGGCCGATGGCGGGCAGCCGGCGACAATTACATCGACAGGAACGACCTGGTGAACCGGCTTTACAGTTTCTAACAGGGCTGGTACAGCCCCGTGCGGTTTCTGGGGATGCAGCGTGACGTTCTCGCTATAGGCCCGGGTAAAGGTAGCATCAACACCAATCGGGTTTCGCATAGCCGGTACGTTTCCCGTTACAGCGCAGTCACCCAGTGACACCAGAATGCGTGTATGCTCACGAACGAGCAGTATTTTGTGCAGATCACCCTCATTGCTTACAGATCCCTCTACCAGGGTGACGTCTACCTCCTCAGGAAACTCCTTAAAGTCCACGAGAGGGCTGTAAACGAGATCCATTTTCTCCGACAGTTCAATCAGCCGCTCGTCTAGATCGAGGAACGACATATGACAGCCTGAACAGCCGTCTAGCCAGATGGTGGCAACTCTTGCCTTGCTCATTTCTGTACCTCACGCATTGTCTTAAGATAGGGAAGGAACTGTCGTCGTTTGGTCATTTCGGCCACAGAGACGCCTTTTTCAAAGAGGGCGCCCGTTGGGCATACCTGAACGCACTTACCGCATGACGTGCAGGTGTCCGATTCGCCCCAGGGTTTACCGAGGCCCGTAATCACCCGGGACTCGACGCCTCGTCCCATGATGTCCCAGGTATGGGCACCCTCAATTTCATCACAAACACGTACACAGCGGGTGCACATTACGCACCGGTTGGGGTCCATAACAAATCGCTTGTGCGATGCATCCACGTCGAGCTTTGGTGCCAGATAGGGAAGGGTAACCTCCTGCATTCCGCACTCTACGGCGAGGTTCTGCAGATCGCAGTGCCCGTTGGAGACACACACGGAGCATACGTGATTTCGCTCGGCAAAGAGCATCTCCACGATCGTTCGGCGATGAGATTTTAGCCTTTCGCTGTGCGTCGTCACCGTCATACCTTCGGATACGCGAGTTACACATGCCGGTTGAAGCCGTGGGTTACCCTGTATCTCCACTACGCAGAGGCGGCACGCACCAATATCGCTTAACCCGCTTATGTGGCATAGTGCGGGAATCCGTATACCCTGTTCTTCTGCTACCTCCATAATGGTTTCGTCCGCGCGCGCGCCAACCTGTTTGCCGTTTATGGTGAGGGTTACTACCTCGGTAGTTGTAATTGTTTCAGGCATGGGAAGTTACTCCTTGGCGGGAAGACATCTGGCAAACGCCTGCCGGGCAGATGCCTTCATTAACGTGGGCAAGATACTCTTCCCGAAAATACCTCAGCGTGCTCACTACGGGGTTAGGGGCTGACTGACCAAGCCCGCACAGGCTGGTTTCACGCACCATGTTGCACAACTCTTCCAGCTTGCTTAGGTCATTCATGGTTGCCGTACCGGTTGCAATGCGCGTTAGCAGTTTGTACATCTCTGCCGTGCCAACACGGCACGGAATGCACTTACCGCACGACTCACTCATGCAGAACTCCATGAAAAACCTTGCGACGTCTACCATGCAGGAGGAGTCATCCATTACGATCATGCCGCCAGAACCCATGATGGAGCCGACCTCGCGCAAAGATTCATAGTCGACAGGCATATCAAGGTACTGCTCCGGAATGCAGCCGCCAGATGGACCACCGGTTTGAACTGCCTTAAACTTGCGGCCGTTGGGGATGCCACCACCAATATCAAACACAATATCGCGCAGAGTGATGCCCATTGGCACCTCTATGAGACCCGTGTTCTTGATTGCACCAGTGAGGCAGAAGACCTTGGTACCGTGACTCTTTTCGGTGCCGATGGCGGCGTACCAGGGTGCGCCACACCTTATGATAGGTGCGATGCTGCCTAGCGTCTCCACATTGTTAATAAGGGTGGGGCAACTCCACAGACCAGACATTGCCGGGTAGGGCGGCCGTGGGCGCGGTGTGCCGCGATTACCTTGCACAGAGGCGATAAGAGCAGTCTCTTCGCCACAAACAAACGCACCCGCGCCAACGCGGAGATCTATACTGAAACTAAAGCTCGTGCCGGCAATTCCGCTTCCTAAAAGCCCGTGCCGTTCGGCGCGGGAGATGGCTGTCTTCAGGCGTTTGATTGCTCGTGGATATTCGGCGCGAACGTAGATGTACCCGTGGCTTGCACCAACTGCATAGGCTGCGATTGCCATGCCTTCCAGAACCCGGTGCGGATCATCTTCCATTACAGAGCGGTCCATGAATGCACCAGGGTCACCCTCATCGCCGTTGCAAACTACAAACTTTCGCGGTCCATTTGCCTTGGCAACTGTGGACCACTTAAGGCCGGTGGGATAGCCAGCACCGCCTCGGCCCCTTAGGCCACTCTGTGTAATGGCCGCTATCACCTCCGCAGGCGACATTTCTGCGAGCGCATGCAGAAGTGCCTTGTACCCATCGCGGGCTATGTAGCTCTCTATACGATCACTCTCAATCCAGCCAGCGTTTTCAAGCACTACGCGATTTTGCCGCGTAAAGAATGCCTGCTTCTCATTGCAGACTGTAATACCTGTGGCCTCGCCAGAGAGGGAGTCTAGAACGTTGTCTGCGAGGTTTGGCGTAACATTTTGTTA
>JAJZFK010000237.1 GCA_021805405.1 bacterium | reverse complement strand
CCGCAAAGAAATGGGGGAACAGGCGGCTTTGGGTTTATCAGGGGGAAAATTAGTGCTGTTTTAGCAGCAGCATGATGGCCCCCGACATGCGCAGCAGGCTCTGCTGGCACAGCGTAACCGGCACGAGCGCGTTGTGGTCCCAAACGGTTGCAGTTCCCGTTTGCCCCCTGCCATGCATGCTCAGCACCGCAATGTAGTGATCTCCGTTCACCCAGGCTACTGCCGGCATGGGCAGCTTTGCACAGCCGGTTCGGCCAGCCTAAACCGCAAGCGCGTTAAACCCCACTGCCTTGGCACCGCGCACCATGCCTGTCATGTTGGTGCCATGGGGTCCTGTGCTACCCGCAGCCTCTAGCACATACAGTGAGACCTCAGGGCGGTGAATGTATTTATCCACAAGAACGCGGGAACGAGGGCCGCAGCTGTTGTAGTCACCCACTATGAGCGCGTTTATGGGCCTGGGTGGCGCAATGGCAAGCACTACCACGGCAGGCGTCGCCACACTCATTACAAAATATTTGCGATTGACATCACTCGGCACGTTCACTATAATGGAACATAGAAGAGCATTGCACATGCACAGGAACACAGGAACTTCAAAGAAGCAGGAGCTCGAAACATGCAGCTCACTTTTCACCTTATTCCAAACGCTCATTTAGACCCCGTTTGGTTGTGGGATTGGCGCGAGGGTCTAAACGAGGGCATCATCACATGCCGCACGGTCCTCGACCTCATGGATGAGTACCCCGAACTGACATTCACGCGCGGAGAATGTGTAATATACCAGCACATTGAGGTGACCGATCCAGCAACGTTTCAGCGCATAGCGTCCTACGTTGAAGCCAAGCGCTGGGAAGTTGTGGGCGGTACGGTCATTCAACCCGACACTAACCTGCCCGCTACCGAGGCCCTGGTCAGGCAGTACGTCACCGGGCAGAACTGGTTTCAATCGCGATTTGGGCATAGAGTAAATGTTGGGTGGGCAGCAGACTCATTTGGTCACGCAGAGGGTCTCCCAGAAATACTCAATCATGCGGGCATAAAGTATTTTGCGTTCACGCGTCCGCCGCACGATGTTCTTCCACTTTCTTCGCCTGTCTTCTGGTGGCAGGGCAGATCGGGGTGTAGAGTACTTGCCCTTCGTCCGCAGGTAGGCTGGTACGGCGCAAGTCGCGAGGAGATGCCTGCCAGGCTCGATGAACTACTTGCCATTGCCGATAATGGCGGGTTGAGGAATGTTGGAGTGCCATTTGGTTTGGGAAATCATGGGGGTGGTCCCGTAAGGCAGCAGTTGCGCCAGATCGGAATCTGGAAGCACGCTCATCCCCATGTGAAGGTGGTTTACTCGGGATTCGCCACGTTCTTTGCTGCCGTAGAAGCCGAACTGGGGGCGTTGCCACAAGATGGGCTGCCCGTTCATACGGGTGAGATGAATTTCGTAATGCGCGGGTGTTACTCGTCTGCCGCGCGACTAAAGTACCTGTACAGGCGTGCAGAAGCTGCGCTGCTTGCAACCGAGCGATCGTCTTCGGTCATTGCTGCAGCCCTCAATACCCGCCCCAGCAACCTTACAGAGGCATGGAACGGACTGCTGTTCAACGCATTTCACGACATTCTGCCAGGAAGCAGCCTTGAGAGGGCACTTGCGGAGCAGGTGGAATGGTTAGGCAAGGTTCAACACGACGTACGGCAAGCAGCTTTCAGGTCATTAAACCAGCTAGCGGCAGCGATAGATACCACAGTGCGGAAACCCACTGGCGACATGCCTTGTGGCATCTCGTTCCTGGTCTGGAACCCGCACCCTGCGGCATACCGGGGCCTCATAGAACTGGAAGGCTGCCTCGATTACCGTCCGATTGTGCAATATGCTGGTCGGCCCCAGGAAGTGCCTATTCTACTCGCATCGCCAGATGGTACGGCGGTGTATCATCAGCGCGTTGCTACCGAGGGAGAGTTTGGCAGCTCTGAGGCGTGGAGGGCGCGGCTCGTTGCGCAAGCAGATATTCCCGCGTTTGGGTGGTCGGTTTACGAAATGGCGTGGAACGAGGCGCCAATTGCCGCCAAACCACCTGAAGATACCGCACAGGCTAACGCGAAGGGTTCTATCACCAATACGAGTTACACTGTCTCCGCGGTAACAGGCGATGCCGGTATCCAAATCTTGCGCAATGGCGTACCCCTTTTGCCAGACGATGGATTGAGTGCAGTGACCATTGAAGACCCATTCGGTTCGTGGGGCGCAATGGATGAAGATCCCAACAAGCTGAGAATGAACACCGTGAGGCACGCGTGGCGAATTACCGGTGTTGAAACCCTGGAATATGGCCCACTTCGCGCCGCACTATGGGTGCGATTGAGCGGTGGAAGCTCCTGGATGGAGATCACGCTGCGACTGACTGCGGGGCGCGACGCGATAGATTGCGACGTTAGACTGTTTTGGGCAGAAAGGGCAGCCCGCCTTAAGCTGGTTCTTCCTGGTGCAGTCTCAGCGGAATACGACGTGCCTGGCGGGCGGGTGGCGCGCGTTGGGAGCCTGGAGGTACCAGGCGGCAGGTGGGCCGTAGTTAAAGGGAATGGCAGCGACTATGGGTTCGCCAGCGACACGCTTTACGGCTTCGACGTTCGTGATGGCCAATTTAGACCAACGCTCATACGTGGCACCAGGTACGCAAGCAATACCACAATGGGGCCAGATGAACAACCGTGGCAGCCGGCAACTGACCTTGGGGAACACCGGCTCAAATTCCTGATTACCGGCGACACCGGGAAGCTTGTAACGTTGGCCGATCAGCAGGCGGCACCACCGATGACTCTTATAGCCGTGCCATCTCCTGGTAGCCTTCCCCGCACGGGCAGTTTCGCTGCAATAGAGCCACATAACCTTGAATTGCTTGCTATTAAACCGGCCGAAGACTCGCAGGCTTGGGTAGTGCGGGTTCAGGAGAAGCACGGAAGCGCAACAGAGATGGTGTTACACTGGGCAGGCCGCCGTTACGAATGTGGATCCGTTCCGCCATACACAATTGCCGCCTACCACGTATCTGCCTCACAGAACGGATGGAATGTAGCACCGGTATCGGATCACGACATACCGGCGTAATTTCACCATTCAATGCGGGTGGCAATCTTATTTTCTAACTGCAGGATTAATTATTGTAGATGCGGCACCAAAATGAAACGAACCGGCAGAGATGTAATTCATCTTCTGCCGGTTCGTTTCACGATGCCAATTGGTTTGTCGATCTAGCGCTGGGCACCTGCAGGAGGTGGTGCGGCCTGACCATGGGGCGATCCCCCAAACTCCTGTTGAACTGCGGGCGGTGCACTATTAAACCCTTGCTGCTGCTGCGCAGCCGTTGGGCGCTGACCCGGCACGGCCGGAGGGGCAGCCCCTGGCTGGTTAGAGTTACTATTACCCGAGCAGCCCGTTAACGTACACATTGCAATTCCCGCGAGAATAATCAGTCGACGCATCAGTTTTGCCACTCCGGTACCGTTGCAATTGCCTGCAGGATAGCGTTCTGCTCACCCGTACCACGCGCCTGCATGCAGTCCCACATATCTCCGGTGATAGTAGCAGCAGGTGGCTCTGCCTTGGCATGACCATCAGCAAACAGCACGTTTGCCATATGACTGTGGCCCACCACTGCGGAATCCGATGCATTACCCACAAACGCACCATCCGGTGTACTACGATAGCCTAGGAACTCGGGTTGCATATCCACGAGCGCTCCCCTGGTCTCAGAAATCAGAATGTCATTTGCCGGTGTGGAGAGAATGGCCATCATGCCGCTTCCAGAGTTATCACCAGGCGCAGGCCAGAAAACGCTGTTAACACCTAGTTCATTTTCGCCAATCCAGTTGTTTACGGCGTACCCGCGAGGAAACCTTGTCGTTTCATCGCCGGGATAACCGGTTCCTGCGAAGCCCCAGTCTACTATGGATGACCACTGCGCTGCATTATCCGGGCATGAGAAGACACCGGTATCGCCATGATCCTTGTAAGGTTGTCCATTATTATAAGGACGGCCAGAGTTCTTGATGTACGGATAGATCGCGTCCTTCCACGAGGTCATCTTCGCGGTCCACCATACATACACCCCGCCAATT
>JAJZFK010000538.1 GCA_021805405.1 bacterium | reverse complement strand
GTACGGTCACGGTAATAAGCGAGACATCTGACGCAGTGATAATATCTTGTGGTGCAATTGTGTGGTTTGCCACCACCAGGGTTGCTCGCTGCTCAACATGAAGTGTGATCTGAACTGTTTGTACTGTGTCGCCATTCACCTGAATGGCAACTGGTACGTACAGGGTGCCCATATCTGCCTGGCCAGAGACGGGACCAGCCTCGAGTGTGAGCTTCCCAACTGGCACGTTGACGGAGCCTGCAGGTGTATCTGGAGTAATCGTTGTTCCAGGCATGGTCGCTACAGTCGCCTGAGCAGCCTTAACGGCTACAGCAGATGCAGTTACCATACTTACCGTAATAGCTTTGCGCTGTACCTCTACCACCGGCGGTACAATTACTCGGACGCTTGAAGGTTTGAATCCTGCAGCCCGAAGATGCACGATGATGTCACCTGGCATCAGGCTGCGCACGAGGCCCGGCAACGGTGAAATTCCAATAATCACCGCTTTGGCACGGGCCTCCTGGATCCCGGACGTACCAGTTACTAACGCGATGTCGCCAAGGGTGAACTGGGTGCCTGCTACCATGCTTAAATCGCGAACCTTTACCACGACCGAAGCGGGTATAGATGCGACCGCATACTGGATGGGAACCGTAAACAGGCCGGTGCACACTAATATTGCGGGAATCGATTTCATTGCAAAATTCATAACAAGGAACCTCGAGCCTATGCCTTCATCTGGTTGGTGGTGGCCATCATCTGATCGGCAGACTGTATGACCTTGGAATTCGTGTCATAGGCTCGCTGCAGGATGATCATCTGCACCATCTGAGAGACAATATCGACATTGGACGACTCAAGTGCACCCTGTTGGAGAGTGCCAGTGCCTTGTGTGCCTGGGTTGGCATCTACCGGCTGTCCAGAAGCGACGGTCGCCTGAAAGAGATTGCCTCCCGATGCACGTAAACCAGATGGATTAATGAACGTTGTAAGCGTAATTTGGCCAACAGTTTGAGGCTGGGTCTGCCCTGGCAGCATCACGGTAACGAGGCCGCTGGAGTTAATGGCGATATTCTGGCTGTTGGGAGGGATAAGAACTTCTGGCTGCAAAGAGTAACCCTGTGGAGTTACGAGCCTACCAGTTCCGTCTACCGAGAAGTTTCCTGCACGGGTGTATGACGTAGATCCGTCTGGCATGAGGATCTTGAAGTAACCCTCCCCGTTTATTGCCATGTCTGTGGAGCCGCCAGTCTGCTGCAGAGTTCCCTCTGTGTTAATAGTTCGGGTAACACCTGCAGAAACTCCAAGTCCAACCTGTGTACCAGTTGGCAGCATAGAGTTAGGGCCGGTCTGGCTGCCGGGATCCTGCAGGTCCTGATACATAAGGTCCTGGAAATCTGCCCGGCTGGATTTAAAACCTGTTGTGGTGACGTTTGCCAGGTTGTTGGCAATAACGTCGAGGCTAAGCTGCTGGGCAGCAAGTCCTGTAGCCGAAGTAAAGAGAGCGCGATCCATAGTCGTGCAAAGCCTCCATTGCGGCCTAATTACCGCAGTGATTGCGCGTCGCACACATCAGGTGCGAACAGCACGGCCTCCGTCGTATTAAACGAGCGGTCCAGCCGTTAAGATTGAGAATTCATGTTGTAGTCGGTTTAGACCTTGCCGACGTCGGTAGTCACTTGCTGTAGAGCAGCGTCGTGCGTTGAAACAGCTTTTTGAGCAGTATCAAAATTGCGCTGCACCATGATCATCTCGATAAGGCTTTGCGCAATGTTTACATTCGACTGCTCAACCGTACCTGGCAAAACTGTGGGCGTAGCCGCAGGCTTTATCACTGTGTTAGGCAGCGCAGTGTAAAGCGAATAGCCCGCCTTTGTTAAACCTGTAGGATTAATCTGCATGATGCCTAGGGTAGCAGCTACCTTTCCGCCAGAGATGATATTTCCCGCGGCGTCAATGTGCACTCCTACTCCGCCAGACACATTGATCGCTTTACCCGCCGAATCGAGAACGGGCTGTCCACCAATAGTTACGAGGTTACCTTTTCCATCGAGCGTAAGGGCCCCTGCCCTGGTGTATGCGGTTCCCGTTGGTGTTTGCACAGTAAGAAACTGACCGGCGGCCAGACTTAAATCCAGAGGATTGTGCGTCGTCTCTATAGCACCAGTCGACCAATCCGTAAATATCTGCCCCGGTTGCACACCAGTACCGAGGCTGCCTACAGAGGTCTGGTTTCCATTGGTTATGCGATCCAGCTGCATGCTGCGAAGAGCTTCAAACGAAGGAACATCCTGCTTGTATCCTATCGTGCTCGCATTGGCAATGTTCTGCGCGAGAATATCCTCAATGGTCTGCTGCGCCATCATTGCAGACGCCGCGGTATAGAGCCCTCGTTCCATAAAATCCTTCACTCCAAAACGGTTGGTATTTCCAGTAGATATTGGTCAAACGAAATTGACGTGGTATCTTCTAACAGTTCGATTATCGGTAAACTTAACAGGTTTTTGCAGGCATGAATGCCTATAAGTGGTTCTGCCCTTTGAAGCTGTCCCCGTTCCGTAGCCGCCCAGCAATTGGGATAGATTTAATCCACTGGGCGTCCCAACGGAATTTTCGTCTGTTACCTACTTCTTAATCGGTAGTCAAGTCGTTGCAACTGTAAACTTTTCGAATTAGCGCCGCTCGGTGTAGATCCATGGTACATAACGGCGAATAGGCACACAGCCTTCTAGCCACCTATTTCACTAGAGTTCAGTCTTTTTCGGCTACACCACGGACAAAGGGCCCCGACTCCGGACGGCCCATCAATCAGTCACTGGTGCGCTGCATTACTCCGTGCGACGCAGTCGTCCGTCAGAAAAAACCGGCGGTATGAACTGGGGGCAACGTACCGTCGTTTTCGCCAAAATACTCGGGACGGTCGTGCGCCCTAATCGATAATGTGATAGTAATATTTCAAACAACGCTATGGCACTGGAGCATAAGTCGTTGTGCGCATGGCACGATGCTATTCACATATTAAGTCGTCACTGTGCGTTTACATACTACCGGTGGTAGTACTTATGGCACTACCGGGCACTGCAGATGCCGCGTCCAAAACTGGCCGCACAGTCATACGTCTACTCGTAAGCAACGCCATTATAACTGGAGCGAAGCTTAGTAAAGCCCAGGCATCTTACTCCGGTGGTAAATATGCCACCGGGTTTTAATCTATGAACGACAAAATCCTGTTTACATTTCGCAATGCCACCAGCTTTTACGACCTAATGATCAAGTACTGCTCCCCCTCGTGCCCCGGGCCTACGACAGGCTTCTCAACGAAGTCGACATATACCGAATGTTCTCGAAATGTAGCGGGTATACGAAATGTAACGCAGGTACATTCCTGATAATGAAGGGCAACATAAGCCTCTCAGTTGGTGGGTGTTGGGGCTAATATGACATCGACAAAGTGAGGTTGGCCCCCGTGGCTGCTCCAATACCTGTGCGACGTCCACCGCTCAAGTGGTGCGATGCGCACGGCTAAGCTGTTACCGGGGCTATCTTCACTAAACTGTGGCGCATTTAAATAGGAAGCGGTTGCTACTCCCCTGCCGATGCGGTCTACAATCACATGCAGACAGGCAAATATCGGTTAATAATTGCCGGAGATCTCATGGGTTGTACACTCTAACGCATTCCGCATGGTGCGAACGCAAAGGGTACCATCCAGACGCTGATCTCAGAAGCCAACCATGGCTACATCCTCACCATTCCCTGGCACTGGAACGCGCCAATGCACCTGATCAACAAATCCTAAATTGATAAAAGCTGGAAGTCAATTAAAGCAACCTGGTGGAGCGGATTCTCAACCTATTCCACTACTTTTAGCCTTGCAAAGGCGTTGTGTTACAGCAAGCTGTCAGTATTTATGGCACTCATTTCAGCACCCGCGCAAACGCCGTGCGCCTTAAAAAGCTGCACGCGGTTAATATGCCGGGTCTTTGGCGACCGTTGCATGAAGCCGAGGGCTGGTGGGTCTCATGGGGGGCCAACGATTCGTACGCTTTTAAGCCGGTGTGGCACATCCTATACCACCGCTTCACCCTGGCACAGGAGTTGCTCAACCTAATGTGGGTCTACACGAGTGGT
>JAJZFK010000296.1 GCA_021805405.1 bacterium | reverse complement strand
AATTGCCGCGAACGACGGGCCAATATCCTTCAGCGTAATGTCTGTGGTGAGGTGGCGCGCCGGATTAATACTTGCAGAAAGCTGCAGCGCCTGGCCGTTAACGCTCTGGCCAGAGAGGCTAAGGCCAGAGAACGCACTCTCCATTGTAACATGTCCCACGGTTCCCAGGTTAAACGTAGTGTCGAGCCCAACAACGTTTCGGTTACCAGGCGTAGCATTGGTTTGGGTAGGATAGTACGAAATCGTTACCGTCTCGGTGGCAGGTACGCCCTGCACCAGGCGAATTTCATTAGGATACTGGGAGTCAATTGTGAAGCCGATGCCCTCGGGGATGGGAACACCTGCAACCTTTACACTCACAGGGCGCGTGGTATCCACCGGATAGTCCAGCACGTAGGGCGATAGCGGGCTCTGGTTTCCGTAAAACTGTTGGAGGCGTACCTGCGGAGCTGTGGATCCCTGGGTCTGCTGAGTAAGGTAAGTAAATCCTGCGTGGGATCCGCCATTGAATGCGTAGTCTGCCCGAAATCCGTATATTGAGCCCTGTGTTTGATCGTAGCCGGTGGTTTCATATGTCACTGCTATGGTGGAGCTACTCAGGATTACCTTGTTGTTATTAAACGTTAACTGGCCCGTCATGGTATCCATGGTGTAACTCTGCGGGCTTATCGGCTGGTTGTCAACGCGAACCTGAACGCTACCATCCACAATCTGACCGGCGAACAGGTAGTACGGCCCCGCGGTGTTGTTACCAGGAATAACCATGGTGTGTGGAGTTGCAGCCGTCTGCGATACCAGAAGGGTCGTGCTAAAGTGACGGTTCCACAGGTCGCTTAGCTTGATACCACTGAGGTACCGGCTAAAGGCTATCAGGCTATTGCCTTGTAGACTCGCGTTGATGTCACCTGCGTTTAACCTAAGGTTTTTGGTTTTATAATCGAGTTCAAAACGGTTTTGGCCTGGCGTGCCGTAGAGGTCATTACTTATATGCGTGTGGTAGCTAAGCGCATTAAAGAACGTGGCGGATATATCCATGTTCGTATCGTTGTAGAATCCATTGCTGCCACGCCCAAGATAGGTCTGGCTGTTATACGCCTGACCCGACAGGCTGTTATTCGAGACGTTGCTCTCTTCCACGGTAAAGGTAGAGTGCCCCGTTACCTGTACTTTGGTGCCGGTAATCTTGCCCAAATGCTCCAGCCACTGGCTCACATCTCCTAGGAATCCACCCTGTTTGCGGCGTTCATAACTGGGCACAAGCGGTTCTGCCCCTGCTGCGGCGGCAGCAATTGTAAACCCTGGCAGCACACCCATGGGCAGGCGGCGGGGCATGGCAAGCGAAAGCTTCTTGCGAGTTTCGGCAGCAAGCTCTTCAGAATGCATGCGCGCCATTACGTCCCACAATGTAGGGGTAGTTGGGGGAACGACTTCGGCCTTAACGGCCGCCACCGCACGCGACTCCGCTGGAGCTGATTTCGATGCGGCAGTCGTAGACGCAGTGTCCGCCGCGGCTGCACCGCACCGGCCAGTTTCAAATCCTAGTAACAATAAAAATATAATAGTACGCTTACGTTGCAGATTCATCCGTATCTCGGGTAACGACCACGCTTTTGCGGGGATGCATAACGAATATGAGCGCACAGGCAGGGGGGCCAGATACCGGCACCTTCGTATACGCTGGGATCTGATAGCTATAGTATATCACAAATGTAGGGCTTGTTTCTCAGGCAGTGCATATATCACCATATAGTGACTCGTAAGATAGAGGGTGTATTAACAGGAGGCAACTATTGTCCCGTTTTGTGTCTATAGACCCAGTCAACGGTGAAACGACTGCGGTCTATCCCGTCACCAGCCAAAACGAAATCGCCGAGGCACTTTGCCACGCACGCAGTTATTATGACCACTGGTCCGGGATACCGGTTGCACAGCGCATGAAGCGGCTGGATGTGCTCAAAGCACTTATCGCCGAGCATCTCGATGAACTCGTAGAGACCCTCGCTTCGGAAACCGGCAAGACTGTACAGGATGCACTTGGCGGCGACATAATCCCTTTAATAGACGCAATCAATTGGCTGCAGAGTGCGGCGCCTCGTCACCTTCGGCCACAACATATACCTGGCCAGCGATCAACCCGCCTCCATTGCAGACCAATAGGTACAGTTGCAGTTATCGGTACCTGGAACTATCCATTTCTAACCGATGGCTCATCCCTGCTGTGGGCGCTTGCGGCCGGCTGCACGGTTGTATGGAAACCCTCTGAATTCGCTACGGGCAGCGCTATCGCGCTCCACAGGCTCTTCCGCGAGGCGGAGTTGCCAGTTTGGCTGGTTACAGGAGGCGCCGACGTTTCAACTCACCTTTGCAACCTCGCGCCCGACAAGCTCGCCTTCACGGGAAGCTCTACTACCGGTAGACACATACTGGCACTGCTGGCAGAGAACGGTACGCCCTCGGTCATGGAGCTTAGCGGCAAAGATGCAATGATCGTACTTCACGATGCGGATATCGCGATAGCCGCAAAAAGCGCCGTGTGGGCACGTGTGGTAAACGCCGGGCAGACGTGCGTGGCCCCACAACGAATTTTCGTGGACGCGAGAATTTCCGCTCGGTTTACGGATGAGTGCCTAGCATGTATCAAATCGCTACAGCAGGGCCGAGATTTCGGACCGCTACGATCTGATTTACAACGCGCTCTCGTTAACAGTATGGTGGTGCGAGCGGTGCAACAGGGCGCAACGCTCGTAACTGGCGGCTATTGCTCAAGCGACACAGGGTATTTCTACCAGCCAACGCTCCTGACGGGTTGTACAGACGAGATGTCGGTAATAACAGATGATCTCTTTGGCCCGGTACTTGCAATCACCGAGTTTAACAACGAAGACGAGATAACGCTACGCTCAAATAGCACAGAATATGGGCTAGGCGCATCCATATGGTCGCGGGATGTCAGCCGCGCAACGAACCTCGCCAGACAGATGCGTACCGGGGTGGTAAGTATTAATCGCGAAACCCAGTTTATGGCATCAAACCCTGCGATCAAATTTGGTGGGTGCAGGGCCAGTGGGTTTGGCAGCGTTCGGGGCACCGCAGGGCTTGATGAGTGGGTGGTGTGGCAGCCGGTTGCTGTAACCCGTCGCGCGTCGTTCGGACGCCACCTCATGCCATACCGCCGTGAGTCCGTGGGCATACTTCGTGCGTTTGCAAGGCTAAAATGCTCAAACGGTATGCAGGCTCGCATTAATGCCGTGCGTGCATTAGTTGCTGCCATGCATGCCTGGCAGGTGGGCACAAGAAAACCCTCTGCGCCCAGTAACATGCCTGCCGCGACGCCAAGCACGCTCACCTCGACGCGAAAAGAGCGTTAGCGCAAAACCCATGCAGAACTACAGCATCATTGAAACACCTTTACTTGATGCCCCTACAGGAGATTGAACGATGGCGCAGCGAATTGCTATAGTTGGTGCCGGGCTCGCCGGGTGTGCAGCAGCAGCCCGTTTAGCACATGCTGGTTTCGATGTAACCCTCTTTGAAAAGAACGATCATCTTGGCGGCAAAATGAACATCTTGCAGGAAGCGGGATACACGTTTGATATGGGTCCAACGATTATTACGAAACCCGACGTCATCTTTCGCCTCTTTCAGGACGTGGGGAAAGACGCAGCGGACTACCTCAAGCTAGTAGACCTCGATCCCCAATGGCGGGCATTTTTTGCGGACGGCTCCCAACTTGACCTCTATAGTTCACTGCAGAAGATGACTCGTGAACTCAATGATTTCGCACCTGGGGAATTGGGTGCTTATCTGGAATTCCTTACATACTGCCAAAAAATGAACTCCATCTCCGATAAATGGTTCTACTGGAAGTCGTACGGAGGGCTTAAAGACATGATGTCCGCAAACCCCATGAACCTCCAGTCAGCCGCACTTGCAATGCAGATGGACCCTCTTACGACGATGCACCAGGCAGTTCGAAAACACTTCAAGGATCCACGCCTGGCGCAGCTCTTCGAACACTTCGTGCAGTACGTTGGCTCGTCGCCGTTTATCGCACCTGCTATACTATGTCTCATCGCGTGGGTGCAGCTCGGGCTCGGTTGCTGGTACCCAATGGGTGGCACAGGCACTATTGCA
>JAJZFK010000014.1 GCA_021805405.1 bacterium | reverse complement strand
GGAGTTAATGACGGCACGATTGTAGTGCGTCACCTCCTGCCAAATCTACTGGGCCCCATCGTGGTACAGATCACGCAGGATGTCGCTGGAGTAATCCTGGCAGAAGCCACATTGTCATTTCTAGGGTTGGGAGTGCAGCCGCCGTTCCCCAGTTGGGGACATATGATTTATGAGGCGCTTCCGCAGATGCAGGTGTTCCCGCTGCTTATGATTGCGCCGGGCCTGCTACTTGCAGCCGCTGTTCTCGCGTTCAACTTTTTGGGTGACGCGTTGCGTGACGCATTAGACCCTCGTACAAGTACCCTTCAGACCGGAGGGCGAAAAACAAAATAGTGCGGTGGCTGATGCACACTCCTGCTGTGGCCGCCTGCCGCGGCAGCGTTGCCAAGCACCTTAAATCGTGTGATGGGCAAGCTGCAGGAAAGCCTAATCATGACATCTCTTAAATCGTACTGCTATGTTGCAGCTCTCATTGCAACCAAAGCATGTGCAGCTAGTGCTCCTGCGAGACCGCCTGCCCACCAGGCCTATGTTTGGCACCATGTGAAAATCGTAGCTGGAGGCTTCATCCCCGGCATAGCGTTTAGCCCATGCAAACCCGGCCTCATGTACTGCCGCACAGACATGGGAGGTATCTATCGCTGGAGTGCTGTACGACGACGCTGGATTCCCCTAACAGACTGGGTGGGTCAGAAGGACTGGACGTACCTGGGCGGCGAGTCTATCGCGCCAGATCCGGTGGACCCGAACCGAGTGTACGCTGCCGTAGGCATGTACACTGGCCCCAACATGCCAGATGGTGCAATCCTTCGTTCTACCAACCAGGGAAGAACCTGGCGAATTACCCCTATGCCATTCAGAATGGGCGGCAATAATGACGGGCGCTCTATTGGGGAACGACTGGATGTTGACCCCGCAGACCACGCGGTGCTCTACTTTGGCTCACGGCTTAATGGCCTTTGGAGAAGCGCCGATTTTGGCACCAGGTGGAAACAGGTAACTACGTTCCCGGTAAAGGGTGCTCAACCTGGCGGGGCTGGCATAGGTTTTATCGTATTCGATTCGCGCAGTGCAGCACTCAACCAGCCCAGCAAATCCATATATGTAGGCGTCGCACAGGTAGGTAGAGGCCTTTATCACAGTTCCGATGGTGGCCACACCTGGAAGCGCATTACCGGACAGCCTGACAATCTCCTTCCACAGCACGCGTTTCTCGCTTCCAATGGCATGCTATACGTAACGCTAGCAAACGGCGTGGGTCCCAACGGCATTACGGGTGGCGGAGTTTGGAAATATAACACTCATACCGGCGACTGGTCGGATATCACCCCCTTAAAAGCTGGCGATAACGGCATCGCTCCTTGCGGCTTTGCCGGGCTTGCCGTTGACCCTCGCAATCCCGACCTGCTTGTAGTGAGTACACTGGACAGATGGAACCCCGGTGACGATGTCTTTCGATCGACTAATGGTGGGAAAACCTGGAATGGAATGCGGGAACATGCGGTGATGGATGCAACGCTGACTCCCTACTTAAAGTGGGGCAATCCTCGGCCCGCGTTTGGATGGTGGACCGGTTGCGTAGCGATGAACCCTTTTAATTCTGATGAGGTTCTTTACGGTACTGGCGCTACAATTTGGGGCACAACGCATGCACAGCGCGCCGGCACAGGCAAATCAATCCCTTTCACTGTGTGGGCGAACGGCATTGAGGAGACTGCTGTGATCTGCCTCCTTAGCCCTCCTGATGGTGCGCACCTTTTAAGCGGGCTAGGTGACATTGGCGGCTTTCAGCACAACGATTTCACCCGTTCGCCACTTCACGGCATGAGCAGTAATCCCATCTTCAACAATACAACGGGGCTGGATGTCGCGTGGCAACATCCTTCCCTCGTAGTGCGTGTAGGAACAGGCAAACCAGGCCATTCGGGTGCGATCTCCACGGATGGAGGAACCAAATGGATGCCCTTTGCGGGGGAACCAACTAACATGCGGGGCGGTGGTACCGTTGCAATATCTGCCAGCGGAAGTGCCATTATCTGGAGCGCTTTTCGCACCGTTCCATCAGTGAGTTTTGACAGCGGCGCCACATGGGCAAACTGCACGGGTTTGCCGCAAGGTGCAGTCCCAGCCGCAGATCGCGTAGACGGTAACACATTCTATGCGCTAAACCGCTCTACCGGCGAGGTGTACGTAAGTCACGACGATGGCAGGTCGTTTGCGCTTGCAGGCACCGTAGGCGTACCCGGAGGCAAGCTGGTAGTCTCATTTGGCGCAGCGGGCAATCTGTGGATAGCCGCGAGAGCCGCAGGTCTTTTTCATTCAACGGATGCGGGCAGGACGTTTCAGAAGTTACCTGGTGTAGATAAGGCAATCTCAGTGGCCTGTGGTCGCGCTGCTCCAGGTGCGGTGGTACCCGCAATCTACGTCGTTGGCACAGTTGACGGTATCGGAGGTGTCTTCCGCTCTGATGACGACGGTAACACCTGGGTTCGAATATCTGACAGGGCACATCGGTACGGAAACTGTGGAGAGGCATTAGCGGCCGATCCACGCATATTCGGACAGGTGTATCTGGGAACCAACGGACGTGGAATACCGTTTGGCACCATTGCAAAAACGCAGTAACTTCCGAAAACAGGAGTGCAGCTACGGGGCGCAATTATGCAACGTAGCTGCAGTAATAGTAGTGAGACAATTTTCGCAGGCTCTACTGGGGAGTGAGTGCAGCTTCTTCAACACAGGTACTGTCGATAGCTCGACGACAGTAGAACGAACTTGCCGGCAGTGAAACCGTACCGTTAAACTGTACATTGAATCTTGTGGCCCTACTCAGTTCGCAAAAGGTATTGAGCAGTGGGTCGTTCCCAAAAAAGTAGGCGTAGGTACCTGTGGGATCTGCGCCCTTGCTGAACGCACCGTCCGCCGGTATCCAACCTGCGCCCGGCAGATAAAATTCTGCGAGGCTATGGCGTACGTTGTGACCTGCCAGAATACCGCACAAGGCACGAGCGGGCACACCCAGGCTTCGCATGCAGGCCGCAAACAGTGTGCTGAATCCGGTGCAATCCGACTTCCTTGATGTCAATGTGGCAACTGCGCTCTCATCTGGCACCGTCTCTTCGTAGACTGTGCGCTTGACAATGGCCTTGAACAGCGTGAGTGCCGCAACGTACGGAGACATCTTGGTGCGGTAATCTGTGGGTAAGTGCTGCGCCACAAAGGCCGTAATCTGGGGTGACGAGCTCTCAACCAGGCTGTCATTCTCCGTCCAGAACTGCTTGTCACGAGGTAGCGACTGTAGTGCGCTCCAAGGTATCTGCGAAAGGGCCCGAGGATTTATTGCTGAATTGCGCGTCTCAACATCGAATCGCTGCCTGGCATTCCACGAAACAATAGCATCCGTGGGCCGTTCTGTGCTGCAGTTAACGACCCAGATTTGCTGATTCGCACCACCAGAAACTACACGGTGCGCGTTTGCTGGCCCTTGTTCGTTAAATACCGTTTGAAATGATCCAGTAGTTGGTACGCCCAAAACCATCACACCTTTGATATTATAAGTTGAGCGGCAGCTACCTTTCAGGTTCTCGAAGCCCGCGTAATGCTTTGGTGAATAATATGTTAGGCCCTCACCCGGGCACTGCAGAGTGAAAACGCCGGACTTGCGCACCGGTCCACCCACTACTCCGCTAACGCCAGTAGGATCAATTTTCACAGAGTAGGGAATCGGCCCTGCCACAGGTACATCCACGGACATACTTGCGCTGGAAAATCCGGATTGGCCGGGCACCTTTTCCACCAGCTGCTGGTTAGCAATACGTATTAAAATTCGATAGGAACTTTTGGGAGTACCGCTAACCTGCCACAATACTCGAAGTGTTATGTGCGGATTTGCAGCGGTAGGAATCACCACAGCGCCATCGCTGTTGCAGAATGTTAACGATACTACCCGCATCGAACATTGCGCTGCCGCTTTGAACGAGGGTAACAGTAGTAGGGCCGCAAGTACCCCTGTTGCAATACTTATCGATTGTTTTACGTTCGCCATAGTCTTATTCTCGTAATCCCGCGCGTTCGCTGGTGCCCTAATGGTACCTGTACGCTACTCATTGTGTGACAAATCTCTCAACGTAATTGT
>JAJZFK010000500.1 GCA_021805405.1 bacterium | reverse complement strand
ATACGTGCCAGTGTGTGGTCAGTACTTGCCAATCAAAACGTCAGATTTGTCGCTTCAATTCAAAAGAGCCTAGAAATTAATCGTAGAGGTGTGTAAAAAAAAGCCCGGCTTCGCCGTTGAAGCCGGGCGGCCGCGGGCGCACAAAACCGCACGCCAGGGCACATTGCAAATGAGGACGAGAAAGAAGGATACCTTCGACAAATATTGTAGCACGTACGCGCACTATAGTCAAGGCGTTGTGCAATAAATAGAAGTATATATTGAAATAAATGGCGAATATACTTGGGTTTTGATGGCGAAGAACAAAAAAATCGCGAGAAGATTAGCTTGAAATTGCTAACATCTGCGATTTATGCCATAATTATTTAGTAAACTCGTATATTGCTAACAATTAGACCAAGCTTACCATCGGATGCATGGCCCAAATTAGCATTATCAACCGATCTCCATCTATTTTTAAAGAAGGAAACAAAGATCTATGCCCGCTTCCGAAGCCAAACGCCGAGGACGACGCCCGGCGCTTGAACCGTCCGAACGCCGTCGGCTTGCGGCCCGCATCGCAAAAATGGTGCTGGTAGACCGCATGGAACAGAAAGAAATTCTGCAGCAGCTGCAGAAAACCGAACCAAGTCTTATTCACATTGACGCCAGTACCGTGTCGCGTCTATATCGCTTTGCGCTCGACAGCGGGATTGTTCGAGTAAATATTGACGAGAATGCGCCTTTCAAGCCACCACGCCAGGAGCACCTCGAGAGAGAGTTGATGGCTGCGTACAGTCTTCAATCCGCCCTTGTAGCAGACACTTCTGGTCATGAAGAGGCGTTGGAGAGCAACCTTGCGGATGACCGCCTACACCAGGCGCTGGGCCAGGTGTGCGCAGATTATCTCGATACCATTGTGCGCCAGAATGAAGTTGTTGCACTTTCATCGGGTCGCGCTGTCTTCTATTCTTGCGAGAGCCTCTTTAACCGCCATATATTTGATAAGCGTAATGTTCGCGGTATCAAGGTAGTTTCGCTCAACGGCAACATCGCAGCCGAAGTTTGGTCGATGGAAAGCCCTGATGCACGCCGGGCCATGGACGCCGACATAAGTGGATCGTGGCTGGCTCGTGCGTTCCCGGATGCAGAGCTAATCCGGTTGAGCCTGCCGGTAGCTGTAAAGTCGCCTGAAATGATCAACGAGTGGCTGGTAGAGGGGCCGGGTCGGTGGATTTCTCCTAAGGTATGGGAGGAGCGTGCTGGCCAGGGTACTAACAGCGGTAACCCTGTAACTCCGGACGACGATGTTTGTGTGCCCACTCTTGCGCTTGTTGGCGTTGGTGGTGTACGACCTAAATCTGGGCACAGGTTCATCGTTGGTGAGCATGAGCCAATGATGGGTAACGTTCAGCCTGAGCTTGGAAAAATGATCGAGTTGCTCGATAAGTACACGCTAGGGCCAAAGTCACCACTCTCCTGCGCCGTAGGTGACCTTTGCAATCGCCTCTTCGTAACTCTCGCAGCGCGGCGGCATCTGCCTCCTGCGATTTTGGCAGAGCTTGAAGGCTACGTTAACACCATCAATGACAAACTACTGTCCATAACCTTTGAACAGTTGTATCTGGTGCCAAAAGTGCTTGTTGTTGCCGGTGGTGCAACCAAGGTAGACGCTATTCATTCCGTTCTAGACTGGCAGGCAATGGGCTGGAGGCAGCCTATCGTTCACGATCTATGTACGGATCGCGATACTGCAATACGACTGATGGAACTTCGTCGGTCTGGAAGACGCGCTCAGTAAGGGCAAATCGTATCACATCACGTGGTAACTGTAAAATCAGCCGCGTTCCTGAGAGATGCTCCTTAAAACGATGAACGACAAGAAGCCGAACGCCTTTGCGAGCGGCTTTTTGTCGTTTTGCCATCTCTAACTGTGGTAACACTGCGAGTGCGTTGTGATAATGGGTAGCAGTTGTAGAAACCACAATATACTAGCAATACGGTAGGTATATTCTAATGAGCCAGATTAGAGCAGTGCGTGAAGCTAGAGGAACGATCTTTCTTTTATGAAGTGAATACCAACCTGCTGAGGAGAAAACATCATCATGAATAGATTTGCTGCTTGCCCAACTGCGCTATTGGCTGCCGCAGCTTGCGCTGGTGCACTAGCGCAACAAAACCCGCCGATCGTTTTTGCTGAGCCGCATATAGCAGTTCCTAACGACCCGGCAGCCAAGGCAGCTATCGCTTGTGGCGAACCCCCATTGCAGGTCATCCTGGGTCGCCAGGGTTATACGATTGATGAACAGCATGGTGAGGTGATTGCTCAAAGATTCGTGAAGGCAGGTCGTGGTCCAGTTATCTACAGGCCCATTGCAGCATATGGCCTGGCAGATGTAAGCATGGGTGGATGGTATCCAGCACCGTCGCCAGCCTTAATGCCCACCAATGAGCCTACGAGGCAGACACTATGGCATATAGCGCCCTATAACAACAAGCAGCCATACCCTCCCGTTATGAAAGGAAGTACCGAGCAGTTTGACCCTGGTAAAATGCCGTTCGGCCTGTGGGTATCAAGCACTGGGTTCAACCACGAATATGTGTATTCGGAGGATGCCCTACAGGTGTTCATTCATCGATTCGGGTCAGATACGCATAAGGCACATATTTACGCCGCCGTTCACGATGGGCACATAATACCGCACACCTATCTTATTGGGTGGGAATACTCGACGAACAACGACGACCAGGACATGGTGACACTAGTAAGCAACGTTACACCGAAAAGGGTAACGAAATAAAAACGCCCCCCGCTCTTGCGAGGGGAAATCCCCATTTTTGCCGGTGCCGTTGAGCACGTCCATCTTCCGGGAGGACAAACTAACGAGACACGCAAGTATTATAATGGAAAAAGCAGCCTTGTTCCAGTGAAATAGTTCACAGTGCGAGTGTGAACTATTTCACACTCGCACTGCAATTTTGAGGAGGGAAGACGCTTTTTGACGTTTGAAGAGGCATTGGCTTACATGAGCGGGCTGTTACGGTTTGGCTGGAAACCTGGACTAAGCCGTATAGAGGAGTTGTGCAGTCTCGTTGGTAATCCGCAGAACGCGTACAAGGTTGTTCATGTAACCGGTACGAAAGGCAAAGGATCTACCACGGCCATGGCAGCTTCAATACTGCATGCCCATGGTCTAAAAACAGGAAGCTACTTCTCGCCATACGTCTATGATGTATGCGAGCGCGTACAGGTTGATGGCGAACCTATTGCTCGCCACGTACTTGCTGCGTTGGTAAACGAACTTCGTGTTCAAATTGAACTGCTTTCACAGACTGACCTCGGTCAAACAACAGAATTTGAGCTCAAGACGGCTCTTGGATTTCTCTATTTTGCCCGACAGCAAGTAGACTGGGCGAGTATTGAGGTGGGTTTAGGAGGACGCCTGGATGCAACTAACGTTGTGAAACCATCGTGTACTGTCATCACCAATATTGGCCTTGATCACACTGAAATCCTGGGCGATACCCATGCTGCAATTGCCTATGAAAAGGCTGGAATTATCAAGGAGACCGTTCCTGTTGTTACCGCCGCACGCAACCAGGAAGCGTTGGATGTAATTACCGAAATCGCGAGAGTAAGGCATGCACCGCTCATTAGGATAATTGAATCTCAGACGCCTCCTGTTAATTCACGGGAGGAGCTGGTTTGTTGGTCTCCTGCATCAAATTCCGACCGGCACGTAGGTAGAATGGTAATTGCTACACCAACTAGTGTATATGAGGATGTTGAGATAGGACTTCAAGGTGCGTACCAGCGCGAGAATGCAGCGTGTGCAGTTGCGGCAGTAGAGCAGGCTCTGGCACGGCATGGGCTAAGCGTTCGTCCTGATGCCTTGCGCAGTGGGTTGGCCAACTGCTATCTTCCGGGCAGAATGGAGACCTACGCGCTTCCCCACGAATCCCAATTGGTGTTGGACGGTGCGCATAACCTTATGGCAGCACAGGCACTTATGCCTGCGGTGAATGCGCTTATAAAGCGGAACGACCTGCAACGTATCTATCTTGTAGTGGGTATGCTGACTGGTCATGATCCGGATGAAATAATGCGAACAATTGCTGCGTTTGCGGACCGTACCTATTGTTGCGCGCCGCAGTGGAAACGAGCAAGGGCCGCCGAGGAAATTGGCACACTAGCCCGAAATTACTGTAGTGACGTCCGTGTATTTGATACCGTGATGGATGCCGCACTATCTGCAATTGGTGATGCGCCGGGACGTACACTGGTGCTTGTTACAGGATCATTCTACACTGTTGGAGAGTGTGCAGCCCTTCGCGGCAGGTGAGACATCACTGTATTGCTCACACACTAACGGCCTACGTGTTAGCAATGAAGGTGCGTGGACGTTAAGGTCGATGTGCATTGGAATACAGGGATAGTTGAGGAAAACTTAATGAGTTGTCTTGTTTCGCGGTTTACGGTGATGGGCCTAATTGGAGCTGCATATATTGGCCTTTCTGGGCCAGTTTGTGCAGCACCTCCGCCACCATATCCTATTAACCTGGCCCCCGGAGGGGCAGCGGAACAAGCTTACCTTGTTAAGACCGTTAACAGTAAGCTGAACGATAACATACGATCTGCACCTCCCGGAGGGTTCTGGGTGTATGCCCTTCCTGTAATTCCAGGGAAGCGATGCTGGCTGCAAGTTACCTGTGATCTTTCAGATAGCCAGACTCTTCCGGTAATAAAGGCACTGGGGCTCAAAAACAAGCCTGTGCATGTAGATACTGCCGCTGCGGGCAAAAGTGAAACTGCTGTTTGGAAAGCACCTGCTGCCTGGAAGCTGGGTAGCCCTCTTCTGGTCACGGTATCGGCTCACGGGGGTGACGTAAGTGTAATATCGGTAAATTACAGGGTAGAAGGTAGCAGTGGCCCAATTTCAAGTATTTTTGCTCACTTTATTGCGGATGGCGGGCAAATAGCGCCTGATGTTATTCCGTCGCCTGGTACGCCTGTTACGATAACACCAGAACCACCACTACCCGATGCCAGTGCTGAACCTGAAACCGATGCGGTCGTTCTCGATACTCCCACACTCTCAGCGGTTGACTCATGGATGGCACGTGGCTACACGGTTTGGGGTCGTTATGAGGCTCCGCCAGCCTTACCCGCGTTTATAGACACCGATGCCAAAGGAAACCAGCTCGAGAGCGCTGGTATTCCTGTCTCAGTTTCTGTACCAGCCGAACTACAGCCGGAAATAGCTGCTCTTCAAAGCCAGATAGCGCTTTCTGGAGCTGGCATAGTACTGCCTGCACTCTCCATGCCCATTACAGGAGGGTATTCACCTCCGTTTCTACAAGCGTGGCAGCAGATGTATGGGTCGCAATGGTTGCCACCAACGTCATCTACAGTTGCTGGTTATTGCAGCGGGCATCTCATGAGCCGCCTTCTTACGCAGCGCGTGGCTGCACTAGAGACCGCTTCCATATCTGCTGCAGCGGGAGTGACGCGAGCAGTAAGTATGCTCGACCCAGTATCTGCGTTGGAGGACGGACTGGTAGTACCTGCATGGCACATCGGTGTGTTACCCGGTACTGGCGAGGTCATATTTCACTTAGACCCAGCGTTATGGCAGTCAAACGTGCCAATGGAGGGCGCGTTGCGACCAGCTCCGTTTAGCCGGCTACTGCTTGGTTATTCTGCGGCTGCAGCGTCAATTCACAACCTTCCAGTAAGGTTCAAGTTTGAGTTGCCGGAACCAGACACGGCCAATGGATCGTTGTTCTGGCAGTCTGCGGTCGCAGCTGCGCTGACCGCGTCTGGTATCGATGGCTTCTCTATACCAGCACTAACAAGTACCGCTTCTCCTGCGCAGCAGGTTGAATCCGGGGTTATAAGGTATGTGCTGCAGCAGCTACCCGTGCGTTCAACTGCGGGAAGAATGCGGCCGGCGCAGGTGGGTGTAGCAGTAGGCGACAGCTTGCAGTGGCACAATCCTGCCGGTTTAGATGCCGCTAAGGCTGCACTGTTTGGCCAATCGCTGCCGATTATGGACGAAGGCTACCCACTAAAAGTTGTTGGCCTGGAGCGAACAGTTGACCCGTCGACTATGGCCAGGTTAAAGACGATGGTTCTTAGCTATGATGATCAGGTTCCGGTTGGCGTTGCAACGAATACTGCATTAGCCACTTGGGTCAACCAGGGAGGCAGTCTCATTCTCCTTGGGGGTGGTACTAGCCCGGTGTCTAGAGGTTGGTTGTCTATAAATAACACAAAGACCCCGCTACAAGATCTTTGGAGTCGACTTGCAATCAGTTTTCAGGAAGATCCAAAGATCTCGACTCCTCCAGTAGCCAATTCCCTTGAGCCAGCTGAAGCGATGAAGATATCCTCCACCGTAATTGAGAGAAACCTTCCGGTTACGCTCGGTGTTGTGCCCACTAAAGGCAGTTTGGCCATAAGCATATCGGTAAATCCGGAGTTTTCATCCGCACAGGTGACAGTGTCGCGCTTTAGCCTGCTGGTTGATGGTAAGGTTGTTGCGTCGTTTCTTACAGGCTCGCCTCTCGATTCGCGATTTATCGTTTTGGATAATGGAAGCACTGTATCACCCTTGGGCCGAACAATTTCAGGTCATGGAAGTGTTATCTACAGATTTGACAATTTACCGGTTGGGAAACCGATAAGCTGCGAGATTAGTGAAACTGGGCCCATAAATGTAGGATACGGTGAGCCGCCCGCCAACACACTTAAGTACCTTGTACCAGTGGGAACCGCGATGGGGTTAGCGCAGGACTTTCCACTAATTCAGGTGAAAGGTATATATGGAACTGTTCAGTTCCCGGGCGCTTTGGGCAGCAACGTAATCCCGCTGTATACTGCGCCCGGTGGGGCACCGGTAATTTGGGCGGCACATGCGGGAAGGGGACTCGTTATTCAGTGCGGTATACCGCCAGCTGCCTTCACTTCTGGCGATCGCAGTGGTACGTTTCTCCGGTCGCTAGTTGCACTAGCACTTCGCAGTGCCGGTGGGTATTTCCGCGAACCGGGAGCCATGGTGACTACACGTGGACACCTTATCGCCGTGCATACCTACCAGAAGTCTGTTACGCTTGATGGCAGAACGGCAGATCTTTTCAGTCCGGATCTACAGATAGAAGGCGATAGAATTATAGGTCCACATCAAACAGGTTTATACTGGCAGATGCCGGACGCAGGTGCGCCACCTCGACTGGAAGTAGCAGATGGCAGACTGGCAGCTAAATTGCAGACAGCGTCTCTCACCGGATTTGTTTTGAAAGGAGCACTTGCTTCGCCGGGCGTGGTATTGCTGCAATCCGGTGGTCGTACTATAACTGGTGTAAGAGCGATTGATTATTACGGTCGTGCTATACCTGTACAGATTACCAACCAGGGTAATTCCGTGCTGCTCCAGTTTCCTTTAAATCCGGATGGCGTGGCTGTAAAAGTGGGTTGGAAATAGAGTTTGTGTGAATATTTGTAATCGTGCAGGAATTCATGCGCGTGAAATAAAACAAGGTGACAGTCGGCAGCACTTCATCAGCAGGACTGGGGAGTTTAAGCGACACTGACTGCCCGAAGTTTTGCCTATACCGAACGCCAATGTGGCATTAGGTTAAGCTTACATGGATTCCGGAGGAGAGATTCCAATGACAACCACCGCCAACGTTTACCGCCAGAAAACCTTTGACCTTCATGACACTGCGGGTCAGTTGAAAGCTCTGCATGAGGACGGCTTTGCTCTTATACCAAGTGTGGTCCCTGCTAATATTGTAGAGCAGGCTCGTGATCAAATCGATCAACTTAAGCCAATTGGTTTTGACCGTCAATCGATCACTGATCACTACAAGTGTGTGTTTAACCGAAACCCGTTTTGGCTGCAGTTTATTGACTGGCCCGGTGTGATAGATACTGCAGAGGCGGCAATGGGTAGTGAATGCCATATAATTGGCCAGTCTGCCTGGCGCAGTCATCCCGGTCACAATGGCTGGGGACCCCACACGGATCGTATCTTCTTTGAGTTGCCAGAGGATGTTCTTGCAGACTCCCGTGTACAGCTTCCAATCTACCTTTGTACTGCGCATTTCTATCTTAACGACATTGATGAGGATCTCTGCCCAACGTATGTTATTCCTGGCAGCCATCTGTCTGGTACAAGTAACATCCCCAACCGGAACGACCCTGAATTTCACGGCAGAAAACTGGAGCCGGTAACATGCAAAGCTGGCGACGTATTGATCTTCCGATCTGAAGTCTGGCATTCCGGCAGTTTAAACCGCACCACGGACAGGACACGGTATCTGCTTCAGGTGCATTACTCTCACCGGTTTATTTCGCAGCAGTTCTCGCCTTATATTGAATGGCAGTTCAATTCCGAGGTCCTGCAGGCTTGCAATCCGCGTCAGCTTCGACTATTGGGTAACCATGCCCAAACTGCTTACGACTAACCAATGGCAATTTACTACCAACCAATACGGGAGCATCTATGATAGATTTAACAGGCCAGCACATATTCATAGTGGGTGGCAGCCGAGGAATAGGCGCAGCAACGGCACGAATGGCAGCCAGGGCCGGTGCCGCTATTACGATAAACTATCAGCGCAATTCTGAAGCCGCCCAGCAGGTTGCATCGGAAATAGTGAGGGCCGGTGGACGAGCACATACCGTACAGGCAGACGCAGCATTAGAGGGTGCGCTGGATTCTGCCGTAATTGAAGCGGTAGAAAAGCTGGGTCCACTAACCGGGATGGTCATCTCCGCTGGCGTGTTTGAGGGCCACTACCTTATGGATATGACAGCCGCCTTTTGGGATAGGGTGATGGCCGTGAATGTGCGCGGAACTTTCCTGGCAGTGAGAGCTGCTGTTCCGCAAATGCGCGCAGCTGGGGCAGGTGGTTCCATCGTCATATACACCTCCACCGCTGGGCAGCGAGGATCATCCGAGTTTTCAGCCTATGCTACTAGCAAAGGTGCTCAAATTATGTTTATGCGGTCGATGGCCAAAGAACTTGGTCCGGATCTTATTCGCGTAAACTGTATAGCGCCTGCGTGGACAGACACAGATATGGCCGCGCCCAGCCTGGATGCGCTTGGAAGGGATGAAGTAGCAACGGCATTTGCGCTGGGCCGTATTGGGCGGCCAGATGACGTTGCTGGGGCAACCGTCTTTCTGCTTAGCGATGTTGCGAGTTTTATAACAGGTAGTACCATTACTGTTGATGGCGGAATGGACATGCGCGGTTAACAGGGTGAGGGGGCGCAGCTAGCGTCGGTGATACTAGAGATACCGACGCTAGCTAGCTCTCCAGACTATCGGATGTAACGTTGTCTTCGGGCTGCCGTATCAGTTTAACCTTCAGTATTCGTCTTCCGTCCGTTGCCTCAACAATAAATCGTATGCCCTCGCATTCAGCCTCTTCTCCCTGCTGTGCCTGCCTGCCAAAAAGTGCAAACAGGTAGCCACCAATGGTATCTGCCTCGTGTTCCGCGAGGTGTAGACCCAGGTGGTCGTTGATGTCCGACAGGCTCATTCTGCCATCTACCAGCGTGGTCATGGCATCAATCTCCTGAATCATTGGCTCTTCACGATCATACTCATCCTGAATTTCACCCACAATCTCCTCTAGCAGGTCTTCAATACTTACCAGCCCGGAGGTGATACCGTACTCATCCTGAACAATGGCAAGTTGTTGACGACTGTGTCGAAACTCGGTGAGTAGTTCATCGATCTTTTTGGATTCAGGAATGAAGTACGGTGGACGCATTACCTTACGGGGAACCGGCACCAGAGTCGCGTTTGGTAACAGGAGATCCTTCGCGTGTACGATACCCACGATGTGATCGAGGTCACCTTCGTAAACAGGTATACGCGAGTGCCCAGACTCGTTGATTAGCCGTATGAGCCGCGAGGTATCTGCAGTTGCAGGGCATGCAGATAGAAAGATGCGAGGCGTCATAACCTTGCGCACAACTGTGTCACCAAAATCGAGGACCGAGTGAATCATCTCTTTCTCTTCTGGCTCTAATCCACCCTGCTCCTCACTTGCATCCACAAGAATTTTGATCTCATCTTCGTTTACGGTAGCCGTTGTGAAGTCTGCGCTGCCTCCTAGAGGGCGGAGTACAACGTTGGCAAGAAAAGTAAGGATCTTGATAACCGGTGACATCACCACCTGTACGGCCCATACCGGCCTAACAGCCAGGAGAGCGATACGCTCCGAGTGGCGGACTGCAAAGCTCTTTGGGGCAATTTCACCAATTACCAGCGAGACAATCGCTACGGGTAGCGCAATGATTATGAGAGCAAGGGGCCTTGCTGGCAGTGAAGGTGCCGAATTGGAGATCATAGCCGCTACGGGTTGCACGCCAACTTCAGCCGCTAGTCCTGATGAAAGAGTGGCCACAATGGTAATTCCGGTCTGCAAAGTAGCCATAAGTACTGTTGGTGCGCGCAACATTTCCAGCACCATCTCCGCACTGTGGTTGCCCTCTTCCGCCAGTTGCTGAATTCTGGTACGTCTTACAGTGATGAGCCCATATTCGGCAAGCGAAAACAGCGCATTGATACATATGAGCAGCATTACCAGCGAAACCTGGAGGAGGTAGTGGTGCGATGTGGCTGCCACCGTATTATGTGGGTTCATCGCTTACCAACCGATCACCCGCCGGGCGGATGAGCAAACTTGTGCTACCTGCCGGTGTTGCCCTTTGCAGAGGCACAATATCGTGTGCAATCGCCTGCCTGAGATGAGGCATAGCCCAGTAAACAATGGAAGTGAGCAAAACTGCAAGTACTGCTCCCAGTGCAACTTCGCGGAGAGAGTGAATTCCAGCCTGAACCCTGCTCTGGGCTACCAGCACTGCAAGCAACATTCCTAAGACCGCAACTAGAGTATTATGGGCAATGAACAGGATGCACGTGGCAAGCAGAAACCCAATTGCACTGTGCCCGCTTACAATACCGCCCTTCCAGGGAGTACCGGTATTACTCAGCAGCTTTGAAATAATAACAATAAGCGTTAATAACACAACTAATACGACGATAACATGCGACACATCTGGCGTCATGTTCTGGTGAATTCGGTACTGAATTTTATCGAGATTGCTGTTACCGAAAAATATTAGTACCCCATCAATTACAGCGTTCATTGCTGCAAGGAGCACGGCACCTGCAGCTACGTCTTTTACCAGTTTTGCTCGTGGGTCATAATTCTCGGTCACCATGTCTACAACTGCTTCGATCGCCGTATTAACCATTTCAGCAACAATAACCAGTGTAATTGCAAACATCATTACCAGGAGGTCACGGTTATCCAGATTGAGAAGCAGGCCCGAAAGCAGGACCGCAACCAACATATAAAAGTGAAACCTCATATGCGGCTGCGTGCGAAAGCAGTGAAGTATTCCCTCTTGTGCAAATCGAAAACCGGATATTTGGGATTTACGCGCCATAGGGTTGTGGGGTCATCGCAGTGCGATGCCAAGAATCTCCTTTTCCAGCCGTTGCATTTCTAGAGAACCCGCCACCGATTCATCCTCATGACCTAACAGATGAAGCACTCCGTGAACACCTAACAGTGCGATCTCCTGCTCAAGCGTGACCTTGTGCACCGCTGCCTGCCTCTCGGCCGTATCCACCGAAATGACGACATCTCCAAGAAGGTTACTGTCTGCACCGCGGATAGTGGGAACCTGGTTACTAAAATCTTGCTGGCAGAATGAGAGCACATCGGTTGGCTTGTCATAGCCACGGTACTGGAAGTTCAATCCGTGTATTTCAGTATCGGTAGTTAGTAGGATACTAACTTCGCCTTTGGGCTTTTCTGCCTGATTCAGCAGTCTTTTTACCGCCTGTTTCAACAGCTTTGTCGGAGCTGGTCGTGTCTGATGACTGCAAATCGTAATTGCCATAGGAAATATCCGGTGAGAAAATTGGGAACGCAGGATATGCTGCATCTGGTGCAGGCAACTCACCCTGCTCAATAGGAAATGCATCGTAAGAGGGAAAAGCCGATTGCAGCTCACTGTTAATGTCAGCAATGTTAGTGGTATCGTTGGATAATCCACGCGATACCGCTGCGCGAACTGCTGCAGTGCCATTGGAAACCAGGTTCTCGGGCGCTGTTGGGCCAGGGTAAGCAATTCTGCCGTGAAGCATCGCTCCTAGCACATGCATAAACGCCTCGGATATCATTCTAGCATCCCTAAACGTTAAGCCACACTCATCAAGCTGGCCATCCTCAATTTTACACCGCACAATAGTATTCACCATTGTGGCCAGTTGTTCCTGATCAGGCTGGTCAAGGCTGCGCGTAGCGGCTTCCACCGAGTCTGCTAGCATCACTATTGCCGACTCCCGGGTTTGCGGCCGGGGACCAGGGTATCGGAACCTTTGTTCGAGGCCTGGTGACGGACAGCCTCCGGATGCATTATCTGCCAGTGCCCTATGGTAGAAGTACTGGATAAGGGTTGTGCCATGGTGTTGAGCGATAATATCGCAGATCTCCTGTGGTAGCCTGTTCTCGCGGGCGAGGACGATACCATCACGCACGTGGCCAATGATCATTAGTGCCGAGAGCGATGGGCTAAGCCGGGAGTGGACATTCTCATGTCGCTGGTTCTCAACAAAAAAGTCAGGGTGATTCATCTTGCCTATGTCGTGGTAGTAACCTGCAACTCGGCAAAGTAGCGCGTCTGCTCCTATGACCTGGGCTGCACTCTCGGCCAAGGTTCCCACCATGATAGAGTGTGCGTAGGTACCGGGTGCCACTGCGCACAGCCGCTGTAGAAGTGGCCGATCGAACGCGGAAAGGTCAAGTAGCGCCGAGTGAGTAAGAATACCAAACGGCTTTTCAAGCGCCAATGCGCCGGTCCAGTAGAGAAATAGCGACATAGCTGCTGCACCTGCTGCCCAGGATGAGCCCTTTAGCAACTCATGCAGTGTGTCGCTAAACAGCAGCCCCAGCAGCCACACCATGCTGATGTTGACGGCAGCTAGTGCAACTGCGACAATCGGCAGGTTAGAACGCCTTCGTGCAGGGTTGGCACAGGCAACACCAACCAGGCCACCCATTAGTGTCATTACCGTGAAGCGTATCTCAAAGTTCATGAGAAGTCCGCTTTGCACGGCGAGAAGCGCAACTATGAGGATGGCAAGATTAGTATCCAGAAGGACACACACGAGCATACCAGCTGCTGTTACGCTCGTCATGCTTAGATAGCCAAGCTGGCCTCCCGTAACCTGAAATCCGAAAAGAATGGCTCCCACCTTGATAGCGAGCACGCCGAGCAGCACAATCGTTGCAAGAAGGGCCATGCGCCGCGTATCCTTGTACAACGCAGGTAGGTTTCTTGCAAGATAGCCCATCACCAGAACGACCATAAGCGCAGCTAGAAGAGAGGTGACAACCGCAGTAGTAAGTTCCTGATGCTGGCTTCTAAGCCCTAGTGCATACAATTTGTCAAGTGCCTGCTGGTTTACACGCTCTCCTGCCGCAAGAATCCTGTCACCGGCGAGTACGCGCTCCACATCAGGAGGTTGCGCACGACGTGCGGTTTCGCGAGCGAGCTCGGTACGCTGCTGATCCAGTATTCGGTTAGGAAGAAGCGACTGAGTTACCACAGCCATTGCCACATCGCGATCATCCTTACTCTGCAGCATGTTATCCAGGTACTCATTTACCTCGCCGGTTACACGTCTCAAATCGGTGCCGTTATTCCGTATGTCCCGCTGCATGGCTGCGTTCACCTGCGATTGGGTTACATCGCGCAGATGCTGAAAGATAGGTGATGGAATTGTGAGCAGTCGCTTGAGGGCATCGGTGGGCAGCATGGAGCTAAACTGGGAGGTCGCTAGAGCCTGAATAAGGTGCTTTCGCGTGACATTTCCATTGGCACGCAACTGAGCGCGCTCTCTCTGCATTTCAGCGAATAATTGATTCATGGTCCGCTGGGCTTCGGTTGCCGCACGATCATCTGTATCATACACGGGGGGCACAGCGTTCATTGCGGCTTCTTGAAGCCGTTTTGTGCTGGACGTGTCTACGTAGAAAACGCTTCGACCGGCTCGTATCTCTCTTGGGCTAATCTGGCCCAACCGCAACGACACCGTAGAATTCCTAAGGTGGGCTGCCATGAGGGCGGTGAGTGCCCCTACAGTAACGATCGCTAGCAGTATGCGCTTTAGCCGCTCTGTACTGCTGCTGCGCTGTTCCTGCATTACTGCGGTATCACCGCGACGCGTTTTAGGATTCTTGCGGCCAGGTATTCTATTGTCCAAGAGTTTCCACATAGTCAGAGTGCTTTCGGAAGACCAACATACTGAAGACGGTGATAACGAAGAAGCCCAGAGCGCGAATGAAGCTCCGCGTCAATAAACTGCAGAGAACAGCAAGCTAGTTGTCGAGAAATATTTATACTAGTACTATTATAGGTTAGCTACCTGCCTTATGTCAAGCAAGCGATTATGCCAAATGCCATCTGTTAAGACAAGTGCCGACACCATGTGTGAAGTATATATGCTTGTTGACTTAAATTTCGGCGGTTTGTTTCAGTTCCTTAGTGGTTACTTCGGCGCATTATGCTCGCTGAAGGCGGTGGATTACTAACGATATCACGGTATTCGCAATATTCTGGTTTGTTGCCCAAATCGGCTTTAATGACGTGGTGGCAGGGTGTTTCTCGCAGGCAATGTCGGCGAAACTGCTGTTGCCATCACAAGAAGCGCAGATGGCGTCCCACAACAACAATGCGGCTGTAAATATGCGAACTGTTGATAATCTCATTGCGAATCTAGTCATAAGTGACGCAATTAATTGGCTGATATTGAGTGGTGATTTATCGGATGCTAACGTAAGTAATATTGGTTGATGAATTACGTGCTCGATATTGAAATGATTGGGTGCGGAAGAGTTCTGTCCTATGAAAGGATACTGTAGCGATGACACAGCGAGTTAAAGAGATTTTAGGGTGGTATGGCGGTGACAATCCCGGTACTCTAACCAACCTGGCGAGGATGCTTAATCACGGTAAACTTGGTGGCACAGGCAAAATGGTCATATTGCCGGTAGATCAAGGCTTCGAGCATGGCCCGGCAAGGAGCTTTGGTCCAAACCCACCGGCGTACGACCCTGCATACCATTTTCAACTGGCCATAGAAGCGGGATGTAGCGCCTATGCTGCACCGTTGGGCTTTATTGAGGCTGCCGCCAGAGATTACGCGGGCGATATACCGCTTATCCTTAAGCTGAACGACCATGACGTCCTCAACGACGAAGCAGACCCCGACCAGGCACTAACCGGAAGCGTTCAGGATGCGCTTCGGCTTGGTTGCTCTGCCATAGGTTTCACCATTTATCCAGGCAGTGCTCATAGACTGGAGATGTACGGCGAGATAAGAGCGCGTGCAGAGGAGGCGAAACGTAACGGATTGGCCGTGGTCATCTGGTCATATCCACGTGGTTCCAGCATAAGCAAAGAGGGTGAAACCGCAGTGGATGTGATTGGCTATGCGGCTCACATTGCTGCCCAACTCGGCGCGCACATTATCAAAGTAAAGGTACCGGCCAGCTTCATTCTGCAGGCTGCTGCCAAGAAGGTCTATGAGTCTACGGGGATACCTATCAGCACTCCAACTGAGCGGGTGCGGCACGTTGTGCAATGTGCCTTTGGTGGCAAGCGCATCGTAATATTCTCTGGTGGCGCGTTGGAAGGTGAAGACGCGCTTTTACAAGAGGTTACCGCGATACGCGATGGCGGAGGCTTTGGCTCCATAATAGGGCGCAACAGCTTCCAGCGGCCCAAAAAGGAGGCGTTGCGGCTGCTAGGCACCATTATGGAGATCTATGCCGCAGGCGAAAAGTAGGCACCTTAGTGGGCAAAGCAGTGGTCTGCCACTGCAAATCCTACCTAGCTACCTCTAAATTCTGCCCCAGCTATTGCGTTAAGTTGGGGCAGGATTGTGTGACTGGGAGTATGTGCTCAAATTGTTTGGGGTAATATATGAGAGGATTGAACCGGATCATGTTTGAATTTAACGGTGTAGCCAGAGAGTTGGATGGATGGCTGCGTCGAATTAATAAACGAGGTTTTGAAACGTGAAGTACCTTGCAATTCTGGGCTTTGGCATTATTAGTTTCTGTGCGGGGTTCTTTATCGTCGCGCCTCTCGTTGATCACGGGAAGCCTCAGAGTACCTCAACGAGCGCAACCACACCCTCGGCACCTCCTCCTACGTCGGCTCCAGTACAATCGCAGCCGCCTGCCAGCCCTACATCAGGTGCCGATGGCGGCACTTCAGCGTCTACCCAGCCACAGGGGTTCACTACTCCGCCGCCAACGACCTCATCATCCGGCCCAACGGTTGGCTCTCAAACTGGATCTCCTGCAACTTCCGCACCGGATACCGGTATTGTAGTAGGCGGTTCACAATCTGCAGCGCAGCCACCAGCCAGCCTTAATGGCCCAACCAGTGCGCCCGTTGAGCACCACTATACTCACAGGCGGCGGGTCATTCACCACCACACTCCAGCCCCCGCCGCTTCGCCAACTCCAGCTGCCCCCACGCAGGACAGCGGCAACGTCCAAAACTCTACCATGCCAGGCTCAAGCGGAGGTACAGGAACAGGCAATGGAGTTGCACCGGGTACCGGCAGCGGCAACGCGCCATCCCCATCCCCGGGATCTGGCAACTCTGGTACACCAGGCCCATCAACACCATCAGGCGGCCAGTAGGCTTTCCCCTCCACACCTAGTATGGCTGAAGCGGCGACGGTTGCTATTTGGGAGGTCCGTTCCTGAACAACCCGCTTTGATGGCTTCCACAACTTAATCGTGGAGAAGTTCACGTGGCCGGGCTTGCGTTACCTTGGTGCCTATTATGCGGTGGAAGTTGAGCGGCAAGCATACAGATCATTTCACCGTTGT
>JAJZFK010000220.1 GCA_021805405.1 bacterium | reverse complement strand
CAGTATACTGTTACGTGGGTGGTGGATTCCAGCACTTCAAACACCGCAGGGTTCCGTAATATTAAGCCACGGAATGCTAGCTAACCGCACTCAGATGCTCGCATGGGCCGAGGTTTTATGGCGCGCCGGGTACAACGTTCTGCTTTACGATTTCCGGGCGAATGGACATAGTGAAGGCGATCGGTGCACGGCTGGCGGTTTGGAGATAAATGATTTGCGTGCCGCAGTAGATTTTGCGTGTGCACGACCGGACGCATGTGGGCTTCCAATCTGCCTATTTGGATTTAGTATGGGCGGAGCCGCAACGATCATGGTTGCCTCTAGCGACGCACGAATAACTTGTGCCGCGCTATACGGGGCGTTTGCCTCGCTCGACCGTGCAATCCGGCATAGGTGTCACCATCACTTTGGCCCATTTTCGCCTGTCGCTGAATGGGCTATAATGCGTGCCGGGTATGGATTTAAGTGGTTTGCGGTGGACCCTGCAACAGTGAGTCCAGTAGCCTCAATTGCGGGGGGAAGGCAGTTGCCGTTGCTGGTTTTCAACGGCGGCCGGGACACAATAGTACCTGTGACGGATGCCAAACTCATTCTGTCGGCATCAGCACCTGGTAGTGCCAGAATGCTCATCCTCCCACGTTCCGGCCACGGCCCGGTTCACCGAACGGAATGGCCGATGGTACAGCAGGAGCTTATCACGTTCTACAACGATCAGGTGACATCTCAAAGCGATGCTCACCGCCTAACTCAAACTGCCGGATCCGTGTAATCACCGCGCTGCTGTGCCCGAATTTCACGTTGAAGGTTCGATGCAGCTGCCAAGGCGCAAAGTACTGTAGGAACAAGCTTCACAATGAAATTATTCAGCAGAAATCCAAAGCCAAAAAGATGAATGGGGACGAACTGCAGCAATAGAAACCAACACGCTGCGGACATGTAGTTGGCAGCCTTCTGGGCGTTACGCCCTTTGCACTTTCGGCCAATCCACCTAAAGAACAGCCCACCCCCAACCGCAACAAGCCCTGTTAAGAGTGCCAGTGACATTACAAAACCTCCGGTGAGAATAGGTGTACGTTGCAAGTTTAACTACAACTATTTGTATGATTATACAGCAGAATACGTTCCAACCATTCTTACGGTGTCGTTAATTACGTAACCGCGTGTCACAGAAGACGGTGCACACAGTATAATGAGAGTGAGACTCCGTTTACGTAGTTCTAACAAAGAGGCAACAAACTTGACACCCAGAATAAAACTCTCAGCGGCAGTACTAGTGCTTGCAACCACATTGGCAAGTGGATGTGGTCTGGGTACTGGTACAAACACGACAAGTCGTGTACGGCTCTTCAACGCACTCGTAAACGGTCCTGTGGCTGGGGCTAGCTTTGTACAACGCGGCGTGCCACTTAACATCGCGTCACCCGTTTTGTATGGTGGAATGTCACCCGGCTCTAGCGCGGTTACCCCTCCACAATATTACACAGTGGTTTCTGGCGGCAGTTCGATTACCGGATCTGGCGTTAATACGGACGTTTATGCATATCCCTCTATTTCAGGATCTACACTCGCTCAGGAACAGTCTTTCCTGATGGACCCACATACGGCTGGTGCAACTGACGGTACATATACCATCGCTGTTGCGGGCATAACAGGTTCGTTGACTGCGCCGCCAACACTTTTCAGGTTTATAGATGCCGCCCCTACAATTAGCGGCACTACTCCCACTACATTCCTGCGCGTAATTAATCTTGCGCCAGACACGGTGGGCACTACGGGGTTAAGTGTAGACAGCAATAACCAACCGATTACCGGTCTCACAAATATCGGATATGGTGCACCTAGTACATCGTCGAACTACGCACCCATACAGATTATTGGAGGATCCTCCTTGTCACTGTCTATCAGGTTCGGTGCCGCTAACCAGGTTGTATCAACGGCAACATCAATAAGCACTGTAAATCTTTTGGTTGGGCACGCGTATACGCTGTTCCTAATTGGTGAGGTGAATCCTGCCAATGGTGCGCCCGCCCTGGATGCTGTGCTTACCGAGGACGAGTAAATAAGGGTATACCTGGATCGCGTGGTTCGTGGAGAATATTGCGTCCTCAAAAAAGATAAAATAGTTCGCATATTTTTCACGGTGAACAGTAACATATTGGACCAGAAAGTGTCACAAATTATAACATTTGGCGTTTGAGCCTTATTTTCCGGTAGAATTGTGGAAAACTGGCAGTATGGGACACGAAGATGGCCGAAAATAACAATAATCACAAGCTTGGTGACGATATGCCTGGCGATGATATCTTTACGCTCATGTGGCTTCATCATGACGATGAACTGGATGATGGCGCGGTAAAGGTGGCTGTCCGCAATATAGGCGAAGATAACTTTGCGCGGAACATGTCCAGAATGCTTGCAGATGTCTCTGCTGTGGTGGGTGCCATGCCAGAACTGCAGCCACCGCAGTCTCTGCGAAATTCGATACTTGCGGCCACTACCCGTAACACGCCAGTTTTAAAGCGCGGGTTACTGAAGCGAATGGGCCTGTCCCTTACTCCCTGCTACCGATCGGCTTTGGCTGGAACTGCAGCAGCTGCCTTGCTTGTTGCTGGTGGCTTTGCTCTCGTTCACGAGGCTGGGAGCCGGTTAGTAGCAAATCCAGCGACTAGTGCCAAAGCTTTAGCGAATGGACCTTTGCAAGCAATATCGCGGCCAGTTATAGCCATGGTAACGCCCCACACAACTCAGGCGCTCTCTCAACCAATTTACCAGGCGGCAATAACACATTCGGTGGGTGGTGACCATGGTTCATTGTTTACGGGTGAAACAAGGCTGCCAGCTCCCCGGGTTCGTCTTCACATTCACGTTTCATCAACCAAGCAGCTGCCCAGAATGAACGAGCCTGTGGTGGCATTAGGTGCTGCGTATGTAAATGTACCGGTGCCTGTGGGCGAAGCGACACAAGTGGAGTCGGCTGGGTATACGCGCCTTGAAAACCTCAATCAGCCAATGCTTTCTAATGCCGATGATAAGACTAGCCTGAGCAGTTCTAAACCTAGCCCCGAGCTTGTTGTGTCGCATACACCTTTGGTTACGACTCCCGGAGCTACCGCTGCCGATGGCAATGGCAAATCGCAAACCATAAGATGGCGACCCGCCGGCGGCGAGGGTGACTCGGTTGCTGACGGTACGCAACCTGGCGGGGTGGTTCTCGTGAACCTGCCCGCCCACAGTGCAAGGGCGATCTATGCACCCGTAGTTCTAGACACGCTTCGGCACGGTGAAGCAGGATTGCCCATTTCCTTTTCACATTTTTAGGCAAAATAGCCGATAATTACGCTGACCCAAGATGATAACCAATCGAGGCAAATATAACAGAATAAAGTGTTTGACCACACGCCTACTCCTGGTTGCCGGGGTGGGAGTTGTGAGCGGCCTCAATGCTCTTGCGCAGAACGTCTCAACGGCGTCTGATGCAGGAGGTCTCACGACGCCTTCCGAGATTGGGCTGGTACCGGGTACTGCCGTGGTTACGGCTACCTCTGCTGATCCCGGTACACCTTGCTTCGAGACTGTGCGAAATCAGAGTGCGTTTGGTTACACGCTAACACATCCCAACGTTGTTGTAGGTTCCCTTACCGTGCTCGATGCGGGCCTGCCGCTTGAGCCTGGTAAAGACTACTTGCTTAACGCCCAAGCCGGTACCATATACGTTACGAAGCATTTGCCTGCCGGGACCAGCCTGGAAGTAAGTTATCGCTACCTACCAGCGGGTGCGCCTGGTGTTACTGCAAGTGTCCTTCCAGGAATTAAACTCAATTTAGGATCAACGGGTAGTCTCGGCTTAACGCTCAACATGACTACCCCCACAGGAACCGGTTACAACACCACATTGAACGGCCTTGGCTTTAGCGACTCCTTTGGGCCTGGTAAGGTAAGTCAATTCCAGGGCCTTATGTATTTCTCAAATGTTCAATCCAATGGTAACATGGCACTTGATCGTGCATTTGCTAGCTCAGGAGCTCCGTCCGCACCTGCAATTGCCACAGGCAATGACCACCTCATTATGCAGAATCTAACGCTGGGTACCCGTGGGTTCAGTGTAAGTGCAAATTACCAGGACGTTGGTCAAAAATTCAAAGGGTTTGCTGCCCTAAAAAGCAACGCAGCAGGTAAC
>JAJZFK010000077.1 GCA_021805405.1 bacterium | reverse complement strand
CGGTTTGGGCTTGTCACAAAGAGGCGGTTATCCGGCCACGTTTTAGACATCGTTGGGTGTGCCGCTATCGCCTGCTGCAGCGTCTCCCAGCCACGTACGGCCCACCACTGCTGCATGGAGTATTCCTCTTGTGCCAGTGCAGGTGTCCACGCGGATTGCGGAGAGCTGAGGCCAAAGCTGGTCATCATGTTGCCAAAGTTGATATCCTCGGCACCGGTAAGCCCACCAAGGTACGATTCGGTTGTAGTTGATGCCAGGATAAGCGGTGTGAAGTAATCATCGACAGACTGCAGAAAGGCAGACAATGTATTAGCTGGTATTATATCCTCTGGCCCCGTTTTGGGCAGCCACTGATCCCAGGTAAGTAGTGGAAGGCTGGTGGGGATATTACGCGGGTTAATCTGGTTGGCACCTTGCGTAATCATCGTCGCCACTGCCGAGGATGTAATGCCATTGGGGAACAGGTAGGGCAGCTCGTCGTTGTCACTGTTAAGCACCGCTGTAAGCCCCGCTCCTGCGCTCCACTCGGTAAGCGGAACCTGCGAAAGCCCTGGTCCAGGCTGAAACGGTGGGTTCCATGGTCGGCCATTCACGCTCCCCTCGGAAGCAGGGAGACTGCGAATGTAGGAAGCGATTTGTGCGCCCTGCCTTACTGTAAGGCCATGAAACACACTTCGTGCGATAATCGTTTCATTATCGTAATTAAAGTACTTCAGGTCTCGCCCGTCGGAGGCATGACAGCTACCACAGTGAGCAATCATAGGTTTTGGTGTGAGCGGGAAAACGAGAGTAGCCCCTGTAAAAAGCGCTCGACCAATTGCAATATCGGTGCTGTTGTTTAGGGGTGGCTGCCAGTTAGCAGGATTATCCACAGTTCGAGTGCTAGTATCCACTACTGTAGAGCCATTGGCTGTCGCAAAGTTCACAGCTAGCACACGAAAGGAGCTGCAGTTACCGTCGGAATGAGCAAAGTTGAACTGCACAGTGTTGTCGCCGGAAGTAGCCGCCCCGGAAGGAAGCGGTACGTGGAGCGAAAGGGTAGTTACTGGCCCGCCTATACCACCGTACTGGCTGCCTGGGCCGTATGCAGTGGCCGTACTATTTGAAAGATCAATCCACGGCAAAGTCCCAACCCGGACGGCGACTTCACCGGGATACTCTACATTGTTGATCTGCAGGTTTAGCATCGCAATAGGCCCATTAGTAAGGCTGGATGCAGGTACAGTGAGCGTGATGGATTGCAAAACCCTGGTAGGGTAGTCTACTTCAACAGGTACAAGAAATGCTCGTGATGGAGAACCAGCGAAATAAACAAGAAGCACTGCGATGAAGCAGCACAACTTAACGCAAAACCGAGTCATGAAGATTCCTTTCAACCAGGAGAGGCGGCGGGGGAAGCCTCGCTCCTGATTTCAGACTCAATGCGCGCCCGTCCTGACGCGCTGAGAAATGGTTTTTCGAAATACCTGAAAAACAACCATGCAAACAGTAGAGCCGGTGCGGCCGTGACAGCGAATGCAATTATCGTCACCGGTGTACCCATCGAGATTTGCCCAGGGGGGATTACACGTTTCAACACCTGGTTGACGAGACCGAGGCTGAATGTGTGCGTGAGGTAAAGGCTGTATGAAATGATGCCAACTGCCATGAGAGGTTTCCCAATCATGCTCGTACTTATACCAGTATCGGAAGGGTGAAGAATGATCAGTAGTATCATTATCACCCAGCAGAAAAAGTAGCCGCTAGCTGCTGCGAAGCTATGATCCAGCCGGGCAAGTACCGTAAAGCAGGCCAGAAGGCCAATGATAAGGAGGGGAAGTACCGGGAAATCACGAAAGCGCACCCAATGATATACCACAATTCCGCATCCAAAATCTGGCCACAGGTTTAAAGGATAGATATTCCAGTGTAACACGAGTGTACCAATTGCCACTAAGGTAACTACATGTGCCGCCCAAAGCATTGCCTTCTCACCCCAACGCTGCCCAACGAGCGCCAGAGCCAGTGCCATGATGAGGTAGAACGCGGCTTCGTAACAGAGGGTCCATGCCTGAGGCACAACAAAATTCACCCGGGCAATGTCATTGGTAAGGGTTAAATTGGCCATATACCAGATACCCGTATGGTCCAGGATACGCAAGTTGGCGAGGTCACTGTGGATCGCGTGCCCGCTCTCCATGTACAACTCGAGAACAAGAGCCAACGCAGATGTCATTGCGAGTGCTGCCCAGTAGGTAGGGAAAACCCTGCGTAAACGCGCCTTCGCGAAGGCGATTGCACCATGCTCCCGTCGTAGCGCTGCACCAGCCGCAGCTGCAATGCAGTAGCCGCTGATGACGAAAAAGACGTTTACGCCCAGGTTGCCGTAACGGAACATGACCAGGATAAACGACTTTGAGTGGTACTGCAGAGCGAGTACCTGCTCTGTGTGGTACATCATCACCATGAAGCTGGCGAAACCTCGCCATGCATCCAGTGAACGATAGGGTCCTGGTTTAGTGCGTCCGGGCACCTGTTCCATTTGTGTATTAGCCAAACTGATAAGTCTCCTGTTAGATCTGCCGAGTAATCTACTCCGCAGTTACCGGTGCCGTACCGGTCGCCATAGGTTGTTCCCCCAGTACAGTTGCACTGCGTGCTCGGCCAGATACACTTAGGAACGGCTTTTCACAATAGGTGAAGAAAACTATGGCAAAAATGATCGCACTAACCCCCATCAACACAAAATAGACAAAGTTCAACGAAGCCGGAAGGTGAAATACCTTTACAAGCTGGTTGATAATGCCTATGCTGAAGGTATGTGTGAGGTATAGGCTGTAGCTATAAACGCCCACTGCCGCAACTGGTTGTAGTGCGTTACGCGTAGTAATCCACTCATCCCAGCGGTGGACAACGATTAGGAGGACGGCGAACAGAAACGCGCCGCCGTACTGCACACGTAACGACTGCTGAATAGGGCCAAAAAGGATGTTGTGCTGGGCGATGGCGATTGCGGTCTCCACACCTGCCGCAGTCAGCACCAACCACGAGAGCGCTTTCTTAGGGAAACGGATGCACTGATAGGCTATCACACCAAATCCGAACTCGCTCCAAAGGTTGAACGGGTAATTAAGCACGCCCGGTTGTATAATCAGGAATGCAAGAACGGCGAGCGTTAATACGTGTGCAAATAATAAAAGTGACTGCTCGCACTTCCGTATGGTGGCAAGCCCCAGGAACAGTCCCATTGCAAGGTAGAAAAACGCCTCGTAGCAGAGAGTCCATGCCTGCATTACGAGTAGGCTGTGGTGAAATAGATTGGTAGTTAAGGTTATGTTAGCGATAAACCACTGCGGGCTTTGTGCGGTAAGGTTAAGGTCGGAAAGCACGCTGCTATGAACCAGATGCGCACTCACTGCGAAGCCCGCTGCCAACGAGAGTGCTGCTGTTAGCACCATCGCTGCCCAGTAGGTTGGGAATATGCGGCGCAATCGCGCTTTTGCAAAGGTGACAGGTCCATGGTCCCGCTGCAGCGACGAGGCAGCTGCTGCAGCGATGCAGTAGCCGCTTATCACAAAGAACATCTGTACGCCAAGCTGCCCAAGGGCCGAAAAGCGGTAAACGGGGTTACCGCTGCTACCTGCATATTGTTGTTTCATGACAGCCTCAGCGTGAAAGAGCATCACCCAAAGGCTGGCAATACCGCGCCAGAGGTCTAACGAGCGGTAGGGTGGCAGTCGGCGAGCCGAAGCGTACTGTTGTGTTTTATTCTGAGCTGTCATGATGTAACCTTCGCGCCCACGACCTGTTTGTGCCACCAGTTGTCACGAAACCAACAATTAGTGTGGGATTGACCCTGCGATTACAGGATCAATCTCTAGCACAAATACCTGGAACTATTTTGCAACATTATAGGCCAAAAAGCTGCAAGTTTTTAATCTGCATTTCAGCCATCAGTACTGTAGTTGCCGTTCCACGGATAATAACGCGGTCATCAAGACACTCTACTCCTACTTCACCACCTCTGGCCGAAGCCTGCCAACCAACCAGTTTCGCCCTGTTCAGGCGCGATGCCCACCATGGTGCGAGTGCACAATGGGCGGAACCCGTAACCGGATCCTCGGGCACACCAACCGCCGGGTAGAAGCACCGCGACACAAAGTCATACTGTGCTGCGTTGGCTGCCAGAGCCGTGATTATAACGCCTCGCATACCAAGCGCGGCCACTGCTGCCATATCGGGCGTTGCACGGCGCACATCAGCCTCGCTTTCGAGCACAGCCAGGTAGTCCATACGGTTTCGCCCTGCCGTCTGTACTGGAACGCCAATTGCCTGGGTGATGAGTGGCATCAATGCCTGGCTCTGCGTAAAATCGACTGGCTCCGCGGGAAAGTTCATGGCGATAAGTTCGCCTTCGTTTTGCGTCGTGAGTGCACCGCTTCTCGTGTTGAACGTAATTGCGGTGCCAGCAGCAACGGCGGTGCGCTCCCAAAGCACATGTGCGGCCGCGAGGGTGGCATGACCACACAGATCAACCTCGGATGATGGAGTAAACCATCGCAACCGGTAGATATTTTGTCCTTCCGGGTAGACAAACGCGGTCTCGGAAAGGTTCATTTCGGCAGCAATTGCCTGCATGAGCGCGTCTGGAAGTACTTCATCTGTGACACATACTGCGGCCGGGTTGCCGCTAAATGGTTGAGCGGCAAATGCATCTACCGTGGTGATATCGAGGACAAGCGACTCCGTCATCGCGCGCTCAACCACCTAAAGCCGGCCAATAGCGCAACCATGAAGACAGCAGCATACGCTAGCGCGAACATTTCGCTCCGCGTATACCGAAACGCCTTGAGATTCATGGCGACGATTACGAACGCTATGGGTACCAGCGCTGGCAGATCGGATCCCAACGCGTACACCAGGCCCATGTAGACCGTCAGCATGGAGACAAGAACGACCTGTGTAGCGAGTATCTTCTTCTCGTTTAAACGGAAACGCGAGAAGCAGGCGAAGAAGAGGCTTATAAAGAGGTAGTCGGCAAACCCCACACTGTATGCAAGAGGTTCTGCGCCACGAGCCGGTGGCTTCACCGACGGCAGCGCAGCACTGAATGCATGCATGGCAGTTTTCGCCACAGCTGCCTTTTGAGGCGGCGCATGCGTGGCCGTATGTACCAGCCCCCCACCAAAGACCACCCAAAGGTCCATCAGCGCCAGCACAACTGCCATGGGAAGCAGAATCTTTATCTCCTTCACCAGCGTAGAGACCAAAACACCTACGACTGCCGCAGCAACTATGAGCAGGAGTGGCCCCATTCCTGGAACGGCACCATAGACTATGAGCAGGATCCTCAACACCGGAATAAAGGGCGTCTTAAGCAGCGAAGGGTCCGCGGCGATCAGCACTCTCCCCAGGCTTACGGGTAGGAACAGGAAGAGTGATAAGAGGCTACACCCTATCAGGTTGCGTCGATTGCTCATGCTTCGAGCGGTTGCTACCGCGAACACAATAGTAATAGGTAGCGAAAGAAACGTTGTTAGCAGGATCGTCCACTGGTTGGAAGGTAGCTTTTGCGAGACCTGGTAGAGTGCGAGAAGCAGAATTGCTACCGAAAGCGACAGGTATCCCTGTCTTCTTGCAATAACTTCCTGGTTGTCGCTCGTAGAATCCAAAGTAGAAGAGGCTGCGTCAAGCGGATCGTTGTTAGTCATTCACCACCTGTTGGTTTGACATTTATACGGAGTTTGATATATAATACCGCAATCTGAGCTCAGTCTCCTGTGTTCAGCATAGTCCGCTCGGTTTCGAGGGTGAGGCCGAGGTATGGAGCATTGGTGCCTGAGTAGGCTGTGGGCAAGTTAATCCCCTCGTTTCAACCTCCCTTAAACCTCCACTCTCATCTTGCGCACCACCTTGATACTGCTCCACTTACACCAACCAGATTACCCAGTTTACCCGCCGCGGAAAAGGAGCATAGGGATGGACGAAAAGGTCCTGCGCATTGTAATCGCAGATGATGAGCCAATAATTCGGCTGGATTTAAAGAAGATGCTGGAGGATTGTGGCTACGAGGTAATAGGGGAGGCCGCTGATGGCGCCCGGGCCGTTGAACTTGCGCGCACTTTGCGGCCCGACATTGTTCTACTCGACATCAAGATGCCAGAAATGGACGGTATTGACGCCGCCAAGATTATTACCGATGAAAAGATTGCACCCGTGCTTCTTCTCACTGCCTACAGCCAGCTCGATCTCGTTTCGCGTGCAAAGGATGCCGGGGTATATTCGTACCTCGTGAAGCCTTTCAAAGAAGCCGACCTTATGCCGCAGATTGAAGTGGCAGCTGCCAGATGGGATGCGTTTTCGCGCATCGAGGAGCAGGCGGCAGACCTTGAGGACAAGCTGGAGACCCGCAAGGTCGTTGATCGAGCGAAGGGTATCCTTATGGATCAGTACGGCCTAAAGGAACAGGAAGCATTTCGGCGCATACAAGTGCAATCTATGAATACCCGCAAGTCCATGCGGGAAATAGCAGAAGCCATCATTATCGCCCACAACGTGTGAGCAGAGGAGCCGCATGCGCGAGAGAATTTACCGGTTTAGAACACCACGAGCCCGACGACTGGTAGCGGCGCTTCGACGAAGCGACGATCCCGATGTAACCCTGCTGCAGGAAGAGCTTGATGCGCGTGACCGCCAAATTCGCGATGCTCACAGCGAAATCCAGGAGCTGCGTGCTGAACTGGAAGAGAAACGTGGCGAGGCTGAGGCGCTGCGCCGAGTAGGTGAGGCAACCGGCAGCGCCTTCGACCTTGAGGAGATGCTCAAGGTGACGGCTGAAATCGCAACACGCATTACTGGCACCGACTCGTGTCAGGTATACCTTTTCGATTCTGCAAAGGAAGAACTCATCCTGCGTGCTGCAGACGAGAGTATAGCAGGGCTCGTGGGCAAGGTACGCCTAAAGGTAGGCGAAGGTATTACCGGGTGGGTAGCACGAGAGCGTAAGCCCGTTCTTGTTAGCAGAAATGCAGCGGGTGATCACCGCTTTAAGACAGTCCCAGACATGAACGAGGGTGAATACCAGTCCATGTTGTCGGTGCCACTTGTTACACGGGGTGAAATCCTTGGCGTGATCAACGTGCGAACCCACCATCCCCGTGAGTACACCAGGAGCCAGGTGCGCTTGCTTTCAGGTATTGCAAACCAGGTGGCAGGTGCCATCGAGCGCTCCCGCAGATACCGTCAGCTAGAGCGCCATGCAGTACAGCTGCACACCTTGTCCGAGGTGAGTCAGGCCATTACGTCCAACATGTACCTGGAGGAGCTTCTGCACCTTCTTGTCACAATGACGGCTAGAACCATGGGCTATCGTGTTTGCACCGTCATGCTTCTCGATCACGATAAGCAGGAACTGGTTATCAAAGCCACGCAGAGCGATGACAAAGATTACAACGGCAAACCTAATCTCAAGGTTGGCGAGAGTGTGGCGGGACGGGCAGTGGCAGAGGGGCGTATCATCACACTTAACGATGTGCGTAATGCCCCGGAATACAACTTTCCCGATATTGCCCAGAAGATGGGCGTCGCATCGCTGGCGAGCGTTCCTCTCATTTTTCAGGGCAAAGTCATGGGTGCGCTAAACTGCTATACAGATAGGGTGCATGTATTTAGCCGCGAAGAACTCGTAATCCTGCAGGCGCTAGGTTCCCAAGCGGCCCTGGCGATTGAAAACGCCAAGCTGATGGTAAAATCTGCGGTGATACAGGAGATGCATCATCGTGTTAAGAACAATCTTCAGCAGATTGTGAGCCTCGTTCGCCTTGAGATGCGCTATTCCAAGTACACCACAGTAGAGGACGCGCTTAACGATACCCTGGCGCGAATTCTTGCTATTTCCAGCGTCCATGAGCTGCTTAGCCGCGACGATCTGGACTCTGTTAGCATCAAGAAAGTAGCCGAATCCATCCTTCACGCCACTAAACAGAGCGTTGTACCGCCAGGTAAACATATCTCCGTTGAGGTAGAAGGTGACGACTGTGTTCTCCCGCTGCACAAGGCGACTTCGATGGCGCTTGTACTCAATGAACTGGTGCAAAATGCGGTAGAGCATGGGTTTAGCACCCTGGACGACGGGCGAATTGCCATCACCGTTCGTCAAACAGACGGAGAGATCTGTATGCAGGTGACTAACGATGGAGTACCCCTGCCCGACGGTTTTACCTACCGTACCTCGGACAGTTTGGGACTTTCCATCGTCGAGACGCTGGTGCGTGGAGACCTGCATGGTACGTTCGTTCTTGCGAATGGGCCGGACGGCATCACAGCGAAGGTAACCGTCCCCGTGTAAGCTTTTAACAGGGTGCCCATAAACCATCCACCTGTTTTCGGGGCAGCAAGCCGGTGTTGGGCTTTGGTAACGTTCGCGCATTTCATGACCATGCAGAAGGCTCTACCGTGACCGACATTTCGCGCTCATCAACCCGGGACGTTATCACATCCGGTATTTCTATCCGCGCCATCGTGGTATCTATTCTGCTCGCAGTTCTGTCAGCTCTCTGGATACGGCAGTCGGAAGTTATGGTGCTCGCCACTCAGGTCTCCGAGAGCGTACCCGCAATTCCTGCTCTCACGGCGCTTGTCGTCATACTGGCGGCAAACGGGCTCATGCGGTTCACCCGCCGCGGCAACCCGTTCTCCACGGCCGAAATTGTTGTGATATTCCTTTTTGTCGCCGTAAGCAGCACCACAATGGGCATCGGTGTAGTTCAGTTTATTATCAGCCTGGTCACAACGCCGTACTACTACCATACCGATAACATTCAGAAGAGCCGTCCGTTTCTGCCGCCGGCACTTGCGCCGCACAGCCTTACCGCCATAAAACACCTCTACGAAGGTGCACCAACAGGACAGGTTCCGTGGCACCTTTGGCTCGTACCCATCACCTTGTGGCTCTCATTTTTCGTCATGTTATGGATCTGCGTAGCCTGCGCAGTTTCGCTCTTCTATCGATCGTGGGCGTTTGAGGAGCGGCTGTCGTTCCCGCTAGTTGCGCTACCCCTTAATATGGTAGAAACCGCCGCCGGTGGAACCCCATTTTTTCGCAACCGGTTAATGTGGGCTGGTTTTGCAATAGCCGCTTGTTATAATGGGCTGAATATAGCTCACGCGCTGCAGCCGCAGTTTCCTGCGCCTGGAAAGTCGGTGGACTTTGGAGTAGCCTTTACCTCACTTCCATTCAGCGAAATGAAACCGCTGGTCTACCACATAAGGCCAGAGTTGATTGGGCTGGGTTTCCTGGTCTCTACCGACATATCGCTAACTGTTTGGGCCGCGTACCTTGTGTTCAAAGTGGTGGCTGTGTCTGGAGCAGCCTCCGGCGTTCCACCGGGACTACTGCCGTACTCCGGCTCACAGGCCATCGGGGCGTATACCGCCATGGCTGGCGTCATGGTGTGGCTGGCGCGTCGTCACCTTCGCGCTGCCTGGCACACTGCATGGCGTGGCCACGAGACAGCAGGGCCAGAAGGCGTAACGTTTAGGTTGCTGTTTCTAGGGGCGGGCGCGGGTTTTCTATTCTGCTGGGTGTTTATGTGGCGGGCTGGCCTTGGTTGGTGGCCGGCATTGCTCTACCTTCTACTTGTTACTTCGGTGGCACTCGTCTACGCACGGCTCCGGGCCGAGGCCGGTGTTCCTCTGGTCTGGCTGTTTCCGTTTGAAATGCAGCATGATGTTCTTCTAAACGCCTTTGGATCTGCGCCGTTTTCAGCATTGGGACCAGGCACACTACCGGTTTTTACGATGTTTCTTTCCATATCGCGCGGGTATTTTCCCGAGCTGTGCGCATACCAGGGCGAGGGGCTGGAACTGGCGCGGCGAACTGGTGCCTCAGCCAAGCGCATTTTTCAGGCACTTATTGCCGCCGTCGCACTAGGATTTTTACTTGGCTGGTACGTTCACCTCACCTCGTACTACCGGTATGGTGCCATGCAGCTTCGCGGTGGCATATGGGGAGACTGGGTAGCCACAGCCCAATACAGTGCTGCCTACTCGTATTCAATTACCCCCAAACTGGTGGACACGTCCCACACGCTGGCATCGGCATTTGGTGCGCTCAGCACGGTGGCGCTGTGGGCGATGCGTCTTCGCTATGCTGGGTTCTGGTTCAATCCTATAGGCTATTGTATGACGTGTAGTTTTGGCAGCCTTATTTGGGGACCATTCCTAACGGTGTGGATACTGAAAAGCCTTACCTTGCGCTATGGTGGAATGGGACTGTACAAGAAACTGGTTCCGTTTTTTCTTGGCCTCGCCCTGGGACACTTTGCAATTGCTGGAATTCTTTGGGGCCTCACTGGTGTGTGGGCTGGAAGCGCCGTTCAGGGGTACCAGGTCTACTTTGGTTAAGCACATCGCTACACAGCATCCAACTATGCGTGTTGTTCGCCTAGCGAAAGGTAGAGCAGAACACCGGCCGCAACGGTAACGTTTAATGATGACGGTCCTCCTTGCCGCATAGGAAGGTGTACATATCTGGTGGCGAGGGCAGCCGTCTCTGGGCTGAGGCCATTTGTTTCATTACCCACCAGAATCGCCAAGGGGCGGACGCTCATATCGCTGGTCAGTGCACTCTCTGGTGCATGGGCAGATGCTGCTACGACGTTGTAACCGGCATTTTTTAGTGGCGTTAGCAACTCTGCAGCGTCGTTGTAAAGGTGAACAGGCAGTCTAACAACGGAACCCGTGCTAGACCGGACTGCTGCACGGCACCAGGGCTCTGCGCTATCAGCAGATAGCGCAATCGCACTACAGCCTACTGCCTCCGCAGTTCGGATTAGGACTCCCACATTTCGTGGGTCCTGAATGCTTTCGCCAACCAGCAGCAACCCGCCAGCAGCAACAAGCTGGTCTGTGCTGTGAACCAGTTTGTGAACTACCGCAAGGGCAGTAACATCGGTTTCATACGTTGTACCAACAAGCTTGTGAAGAAGGCCGCGGGAAACATGATAAGTGGGTATTCCGCGTTGTTCACAGAGTTGTGCAATGAGCGGCGGGGCACCGTCGACAAGGTACACTGCATCCACAGCAACTTCCGATTTAAGCGCCTGCGTTACGAACGAGGCAGTTTCAACCAGGTACATTCCTATCTCGTCGCGAGCCGTTCGTTTGGTAAGCGACTGAGCAAGTTGAAACGCTGGGTGTTTAGATGCAATTGCTAACAATGATTACGTCCTGTAGCCAAGTATTAATGCGGAGGTAATAGATATGATACCCTTCCCTGTCATAAAGTTGCGGAGCCAGTTTCCGGCACTGGGTCGCACACTACATGGGCGTGAAGTCGTCTTTTTCGATGGTCCGGGAGGTACTCAGGTACCGAAGCGAGTGATTGACGCAGTAACCGACTACTACATACACCATAACGCAAACATTGGCGGTACGTTTACCAACAGCCATGAGACCGACGAGATCGTGCAAACTGCCCGTCAATCAATGGCAGCCCTGCTGAACGCTCCCGAAGCGGAATGCATCGTTTTTGGGCAGAATATGACGACGCTAACTTTTCACCTTTCGGCCGCTATTGCAGAAACGATTCGCCCTGGTGACGAGGTGATTGTTACCGACCTGGATCACGACGCAAATGTAGCACCGTGGCTCTCACTCGCCGCTCGCGGTGCCGTAATACGTACTGTGCCAGTTAACACGGTGGACTGTACACTAGATGTAGAACGCCTTACTTCGCTGCTATCGGAACGGACGAGGCTCGTTGCAATTACAGCGGCTTCCAATGCAGTAGGTACCATGCCGGACATAAAGGCTATGATTGCGGCTTCACATACCGTGGGTGCGCTTACATTTATCGACGCCGTACAGTATGTACCGCACTGCCTTACAGACGTGCAGGCGCTGGATTGTGATTTCCTGGCATGTTCAGCATACAAGTTTTTTGGTCCCCACCAGGGCGTATTATATGGTAAGCGCAACGCACTTCAGATGTTTCAGCCGCGAAAGGTGCGGCCCGCGAAGAACATTGTGCCCTACAGTTGGGAAACTGGAACCCAGTGCCACGAACTAATGGCAGGCGTAACGGCCGCGGTAGATTACCTCGCATCAATTAGCGATGATGCTAAGGGGCCACGCACCGAAGCCGACCTGAGGTGCCGCCTGGTAACGAGTTTTCATGACATCCGCGAGTGGGAGCAGCAGTTATCTGCGAAGGTGCTTGTTACCCTGGGCAGAATTGATGGCCTGCAGCTATATGGCATAACCAATAGTAATCAGCTGCACCTGCGCGTGCCAACCTTCGCGTTTACGGTCCGAGGCTTCACACCACGCGAGGTAGCCGGGCATCTCGCCGCACGGTCGGTGTATTGCTGGAGCGGCAATTACTATGCGGTCCGCCTTATGGAGGCTCTCGGCCTGGAGGAGGCTGGTGGGGCCGTAAGGATTGGCCTGGAACACCTCAACACATTCGAGGAGATAGACTACCTGGCAGAGTGTCTCACCGATTTGATGCACTAGACACCGGGCCGCACCCATATCAGCCAAACTGCAGACAAGAACCTCCTTGCACCAGGCCCTGGGCGATGCACTTCTGCTGGTAAAGCAGCGCGGCGGCTTCGTGCTCCTTTGTGAGCCGATAATCCATTACATTGAAGAGGTAGTCGTGAGTCTGTTCATACGAAAGATTCATTCGGGTTGACCACTTGTCGACCAGCATATCGAGATGTGCATTACCCCAATCTCTCGCGGTAGTTAGAATTTCTGTTAGCTCTGGACCTGCTGCAGCAGGTGTCGCTAACCAGCACGCGTAAACGAACGGCATGCCAGTAAGCCGTAGCCACGCTTCACCTAAATCCAGTTCTGTTGTACCAGGCTCCAGATCGAAGAGCTTAAGGTCGCCGATGATGAGACCTGCATCGTGGTGGCGCAGCATCTCAACAATATCAGGATGGTGATACGTGTATGTTGGCGAAAGATTATACTGCTCCTTCAGTAGTACCCGCAACAGGGCGTTCGAGGTGAGAGATGACGTGTCGAGCGCAACTGACTCTATCTCGTTGAGGCTTACTTTGGAGAATAGCCGCACGCTTTTAACCGTGCCAGTAGCCGATATTGAAATTCCAGGCACGACGCGTAATCCAGGATTGCGAATCGCCTCGAATATAGAGACGTTTGCTGCATCTAGTTCACCGCGCTGCAGCATCGCTGCAAGTTGAGAGGGCACAGCGTAGCTGAGATCAACCTCTGCGCTGCATTCCTTTGAGTGAAACCAGTCAACCTGGGGTTTGGCATTGAGGTACGGCACAGATCCGATGCGAAGTTTCATGAGAGCATATCCAATCCGTAACGGTAACAAATTCTCGGTCTCGGTACATTCTAGTCTAAAGGTATGCGGGCACCTTCACCTATTAAGGTTTACGTACTACAATTAGCTGGAGTGGCGACAACCACATAATATAGGATGTTTTGAAAGGTGAACCAGTTATGAACGATGAACCACCCGTTATAGTACCGCTATCGGGCAAGAAGTTCGCGGTTGGCAGTGCAGCGGCGCTCAGTATCGGTGTCGTTCTTATGATTGTCTTTGGGCTTGCAGCATATCTTCTGATACCGCTGTTCATGAATGGTAGAGGTGCTTCACTGAGGGAGTACTGTATGGGGAACGAACACGAGGACGCTGTAGCATTAAAAATGTATGCGTTAGACTGGGACTCCAAGCTACCACAATCGACCACGTGGATGAACATGGCAGCTGTGTATCTCTCTGCCGGTGCTCATGGCACTGCACAGAACCCGGATAGCCTTCATTGCCCAGCGGCTCAGTTAAATTACCGCACCGCCCGAACAGACGTCTATGGATACGCGTTTAATTCGAAACGGAGTGGAAAGACCACACAGTCAATTCTAAATCCAGAGCAGACATTCTTGATGTACGACTCGACAAACGTACACCGCAACGCTACTGACCCGGGTACGAGCATCGACTTTCATCGTCACCTGGACGGTGCAAACCTTGCTTTTGTCGACGGGCATTCGCACTGGGTCAAGCAGGGAACGGCATCAAATACGTATGGACATTCCTAACGTGATCAGAAAGTATTGTCAAAGCTACCCTACAAGTTGGGCTTGAAGCTCCTGGACTTTGGCTGGCACCACTGGGAACTGCTGCACCTCAACGGGCCTGCCGGTCTCGGCGGATTCGGCTGCGGCGAGCGTAAGGGCCAAGGTATTAAGATTGTCGCGACCGCTCGTCTCTGGCTCTGCACCGCTTTCGCTACAGGCTTTCCAGTGGTAAAGGTCGTATTGATGACCGTTAGGGCCAATTGAGTCCGCCCACAGCGCCTCGCCCCACGGTTCGGGTAGTGGTGAGAAAAAGTGCTGCTCCGTATAAATACTGAGGTCCTGTTTCTGTTTAAAAATGCGCACGGGGCCCCAGTCGTCACGAGGATTCCAAACGAGCGAGCCCGCGTCGCCGGTAATCGCCCAGCGGCCATTCCAGCCAGTGTCGGCACCAGGGGCGGCAAAAGATCCCGTGTAATTAACGTGCACACCGTTGTCGAACTCAATCCAGACGAACGCGTTCATGTCGCCCTGGGTGTTACTAATTCGCGGGTTCCATGTGTGTGCCTGCACTCGAACTGCGTTTGCGTTCAGGAGGTAGCGCATGAGGTCGAAGTGATGGATAGCCATATCCATGAGGAACGGCTGCGACATCGTCTTGCGCCATCCGAAAAGCAGTCCCTGAATCTGGAACTCTACGGACATGTGATCAATTTCGCCAATTTGGTTTTCTGCAATCAGTTTGCGCAGCAGCCTGGGCTGGTCGTGGTATCGAAACTGCTGGGTAACCATAAGTGTGCGTCCGCACTGTTTGGCTGTTCGAACCATCAACTCCGCTTTTTGAAGCGACTCGCTAAGGGGTTTCTCGGCCAGTACGTGAAGGCCTGCGCGTAACGCGCTGCATGTGGTGTCGTAGTGACAGGCGGCAGGGGTGCAGTCAATAAGCCCATCAGCGTCCACAGCGGCGAGCGCATCATCCACAGTGGCAAATCTGCGTTCTGGTGGTACCCCGGCAATTTCACCAGCATTTGCTAGCGCAGACGGGCTTGGATCGACCAGAGCGACATGCTCAAAGCCAGGTGTGTCACGCACTGTATAAATCCAGCTATTACCAAATCCGCCAACGCCAGCCTGGATGAGTCGCATGGGTTCCTCCCAAAGCACACTATAATTTCGCTGCCACGGGCATCTCAACGAGCAGTTAAGTCATTCTACCACAAAGTGATTGTCCGCGCAATCATTATTTTTACGTAGTTGGGAGGCTGAAAGTTATGACTGCAGTATTTTAAAATATGCTAACGTAGTCGGTTTGCTATGGTACCTCTATCGTCGTGTGGGCAAATCCTGCGCAAGTTCTGCTGTTAGAATGACTGCTTCACATACCGCTTGCAGGTTGCGGCCCATAGACGTGCTCTGAGCATGAAGCCGGCGTAGTGCCTCACGCTCGGTAAGATTTTCACGCAGCATGAGGATACGCTGTGCTTGAGATAGCAGACGATCCGTGGAAACCTGGTTCTGCAATCCCTCTAGTGCGTTAGAGAGTGCAGTCATCTCGCGGTAACGGGAAAGTGTGAGTCGGATCGTTGGCAGCAACTCTGCGGAGCGGTACGGTTTTACAATAAAACCCATTACGCCGGCGCGGTTTGAGCGCTCTACCACATCCATATCGCTGTAAGCGGTGAGCAGCAGCACGGGGCAAATCCTCGCCTCTGCAATTGCGGCTGATACGGCTATTCCATCCATTCCAGGCATGTGAATGTCGAGGATGCAGAGGTCCGGTTTATTTCGTCTGGCGTAATCTAGTGCCTCGGTTCCTGTTGAAACGTTGGCTACGACTCCGAAGCCAAGTTCCTGCAGGGCCGCAGTTAGATCCATTCTGATGAGGGCATCATCGTCCGCCACCAGTATTTTTGATTCGAGCATCGATACGTATCTCCGAAAACCTGAGAATGAGAGTTCTTACTTGGAATGCAGGATGTCGGGCACTCTGTTGTTCCATTTCGAAACGGTTACCATCTGCTTAACTATGCTTCTGTTGGTAGCACTTCAACAGCAATATGCGTGTTTGTATAAATGCAGATCTCGGCTGCGATGCGCATAGCTTCCAGGGCAATCTCTTTGGCACCCATCTCAGTGTTTGTTACTAGCGCTTTAGCTGCTGCCGCAGCGAACATTCCACCAGATCCTATCGCGGCTACCCCATCATCCGGCTCTACCACATTACCATCACCAGAGAGAATGTAAATGAGGCTGCCGTCGGTCACAATCATCATCGCTTCCAGGCGTCGCAGTATGCGGTCTGTGCGCCACTGCTTCGCGAACTCAACTGCTGCCCGCGTTAGGTTGCCGGATACCGCTTCGAGCTGGCGTTCAAAAGTATCCGAGAGCGATTGCGCATCTGCAACCGAGCCCGCGAAACCTGCAATAACCTTGCCCTGGTAAATCTTGCGTACCTTGCGCGCACTATGTTTTAGCACTGTCGTCTGCAGGGTTACCTGTCCGTCTCCAGCAATCGCGACGGCACCATCCCTGCGTACGCCAACGATCGTCGTTGACCTAATTTTACGTTCCGAATCTGTCATGTAGAACTCCAGCAGAATCCAGGCTAATTTCTTTTGCCATGCGTGCAAGTATACCTTACCATGGTAGACGGTAAGGGGGGTTGCTTACACCATACGTCACATTGCCCGACTATGTTGTTGGACGACTTCACGGTTTTCGCCCACGACGAACGCCATATTAACCCATTATTTTTAACACATGGCAATATTCCGCGCCAGCACGTGTCTTATACCCTTCAGGTGATCAAGGGCGACAACGAATTGCTCTCTGCGCAGCGCCTACAACCGTTGCGCGTGGGGTAGATTATCGGCTCCCCGTTCCGTCAATCGGGCTGTCAGCGGTAAGCGGCCGCGACACTAC
>JAJZFK010000168.1 GCA_021805405.1 bacterium | reverse complement strand
CGCTATCCGGCTGCTCTGCCTTGGTAGGGAAAGAGAGTTCAGCTCCGTGGACACCAGGAGATGGAAGATTCACAGCATCCGTGTTCGCAGTGTTTGTGGCTCCTCCTGCCGCTTTAAGTGCGTCGTTATTGCGGGCACCAGGCGGCAATTTGTAAACTCCCGGGTGCTTTACAGCTCCTGCGACGTCAACCTCAATGGCTGATTGCTCAGGCGATGGCGGAATCACTGTTTGACCCGGTACCTCGGCTGGTGTTCCTAAGGCAGCGACAGGCGGCACATTCGCGGAAGAACTTCCCGCTGAAGAACCGTAAAAGCTGGAGGGCAGCTTTCCTACCGATTTGGTAATACCTTCTCCACTGGCTAAAAGTGGTGTAGGCGTACTGTTATCGCTGTTAGACCCAAAATGGACCGCAACTACAATTCCTGCAATGACCAGCACCGCACAACCAACACTGCGAATTTTTGGTTCGTTGAACATCCCTTGCACCACCGTAGAAAATGATACGTACCACACTATTCCAAATCTAATTCCAAAACACTCGCGCGAAGGCGCACGACATGCCCGCGCAGGAACATTATTCACCTGGGGCGAACATATCCCTAAGCACATCAACCGGTGGCAGGGAGGACCCGCTAAAATGGCGCACCCAAACAACCTTAGTTATCTATTCGCCTCGCTAACCGCAATAACCTGCCTCTGTTGCACGCCGGAGCCCGCGCAACCTCAAGCCAGAGGCAGCATATATGTGGTTAACATTGCGTCAATGAAATATGATCAGCAACTGGCGGTATATGCCCTTGAGGGTCTTGCCAACCGTACGCGGCCTACGCTAATGGTTGATACAAGTTCTCTTTTCTGGTCGTGGCCACCTGCGGACAAACACCTCGAAAGTCGTCTGACATCGCTTGGATACAAGCTGCACCCACTCGCTTCGTTAGAAGAGGCAGTTACTGCCCTAAAAAGCAGGATTGCTGGTGTAGTGGTGTACAACCCGCGGGTCGACGCAGAGCGGTACGCTGCTTGTACGCTGGCCGGAATTAGAAGCGGGTTGCCTGTATCGACTACCATGATGCAGGGTTCACTAGCAAAATTACCCGTTCTTGCACGTTTTGATACCCGCTGGCACAGCAACGCGCTCGTCTACAGTTGGGCGATAGACCACCTAATGCCACAATGCAGTCATAGCATCTGCTATTCTGCAGGTGTAAGCTATCCCGGTTGCAACGTGGGTGGGGATAAGTCCGTTACTGTGGGTCTAGATTATGGATTTTATCGGCGCGCATTTATGTTCAATCTCTCGCCCAACGAAACCAGCGGATACGGCTTCCCTGCCTATCCCACCCAGGCTGCAATGTTCAAAACTATCCTGCATAAGCTTCCTGAGCTCACCGAGGTTTTTGGTTGGGCAGAACCTGAACCTCAGTATTGCAAATTGATTTCTCAATGCGGGGACAGCATTGTATGCTCGGCTGCTCCAAACCTAAGCCTCTATGCGTCACTTGGCAAGGCACTCCCCAAACTTGCCCTACTACTGCCGCGCAAGGTAAACGGGCCCATCGAAAAACTAAAGCCTCGCTATTATGTCGATTTTGAGACCAACGAAGCGGATACACCGAAAATCGCAGCATCGTGGCAGATGGGAGCGTGGTTTAGTAATTACAGAGGAAAGGTACCTATCACCTGGGGCTTAACAGCTACACTGGCGCAGGATGCTCCTGCTCTTTACGCAGCATACGTTAATACCCAAACCGCAGATGACAGCTTTTTCTCTGGTGTAAGTGGCGGCGGATACTGTCTTCTCAACCTTCTTCCAAATTTGCAGCAATATGCAATTCACACGCGTTCGCTCTTGCGCCAGACTCATGAGCGAGTAGCAGATGTTTGGGAGTCACCAGGTGTGTTTATGCCTGATTTACTGCAGGACTACGTCAAACTGTCTGGGGTTAAAGGCATTAGCCACTATCCGGTCGCTGGTAAAGTTGGGGTTTATTACCTAGCTGACGGTTCACCTGTTATACTGCCTGCCCAGTCTCTATTTTACTACAGTACTACATCACCTGCGCAACTTGCAGAGCTAATATTTGCGGTGGCCAGGCAACTTCCCCGTCCTGGGTTCATAGAGTGTTACGGCGGATTATCCGCAGGTGCTCCTCAACTGTATTATGAAACCATGAGACTACTAGGTAGCAAGTTCGAGGCGGTATCCTTAAGTTCCATGGTGCGACTTGCACGCAAAGCAAGTGGGCTAACTATCTCAAAGTGCCCTGTGTTCGTTCAATCCGGCCAAAGCAGCACGGTTTCGGTGACCGTTCGGAATTTTCTTAACGCTCCACACCCATTCGCCCTGAAAGTCACTACACCGCAAGGCTGGATTGCTAAACCATTGAGCTCTATTTCGTCAACTCTTCAGCCATTCCAGGTTATGCGCGTTAACTTCCTACTGACGGCGACCAGCAATCCTAGCAGCGGTAACCTTACGGTGGAGGACGTCAGCCGAGACCTAACTTCCCAACGACATCTCCTCGCCGCTACACGCTGTTGGCAAATAAATACCGCAGATCCATCGCAGTGGCGGGCCTGGAAAAGTAATCCGGCAGTAATTGCGGCAGATAAATCAGGATTATTACTATCCTGTCCCGCCGCGCTTCCATATGCGGCCGCTGAGATAACGCTTCCCTTTCAACCTTCAGAAGGTGACTTACTTCAACTCAACGTGAGCAGTGGAGCCGGGGAGTGGTCCGTAAAAATCGTACCGCCTGGTGGTTCTACCGACATTATGCTCATACCAGATAACGCCGCCCATGGCACATTCTACGCAAATCTTCCATCATCGGCATACAACCGCCGGGCAGGACCATGGCAACTCCGCCTGTTCGCAATAGGCGAGGGTTCGCACATTTCTGTGTCGTCGCTTCAGGTGCTCAGAGTGAAAAAAAACACAGCAGCAGCAGCTTCATGATGCCATTTGCTCCTGTTGCGCCGTAACAGTTAACTGAATACGCTTGCCGTTCGTCTATATGCTGTGGAATACGCCGTAATGGAGAGCGGAAACAGTAGTTTACGTCTCCTCTGGAGTCTTCCGTTTGCCAGGCATGCAGTGGATGTTAGGATGGGCGATGCTAATGGAAGGCCACGGACCTTGGATTCCCTGGCGCTCAAACTCTGAGAATAAAAAGTGAGGGTGCAACCCATTGAAATTTGGAGATAGTAAGCGATTTTGCATTGCGATGTTGTCCACAGTTATGACGATGCTTGCCGTCGCAGTGCACGCTAGCCAACCTGTTGTTACCCGCGTTACCTACTCACATGACATCGCGCCCATCATGCTTACCCAGTGTGCTCCATGCCATCATCCCAATTCAGTTGCACCGTTCTCCCTTATCACCTACGATCAGGTCCAACAGAGAGCTCAAATGATCGCCGATGTTACGGCGAGCGGATATATGCCGCCATGGCACGCAGCGTCGCACACGCTTTACAGGGGAGCCCGCTACCTAACTTCAAAACAGAAAGCACTCATTCAGCAGTGGGTTGTGCAAGGAGAACTGCAAGGAAGTTCGTCGCAAACACCTCCAGTACCGCACTTCAAGGGTGGATGGCAGCTAGGAAAGCCAGACATCATTGTACGGCCCTCCCGTTCCTATCACCTCGCAGCATCTGGAAGCGATGTCTACCGATGCTTTGTCATTCCCACCAATTTACCGCACGACCAATATCTATCGGCAGTTGAGATACGACCCAGCGACCGGCGGGTTGTTCACCACGTAATTGTTTATCTGGATACCCGTGGGGTTGCCAGAAAACTGGAAGCAGCCGTTCATGATGGTCAGCCAGGTTACACATCGTTTGGCGGGCCGGGTTTTACGCCAGCCGGTGCATTGGGAGGTTGGGTTCCGGGGTTTCAGACATACAAATATGCTCCTGGCACTGGCATCGTACTACCTGCGCACGCAGACATTGTCGTGCAAGTGCACTATCACAAGGACGGTAAGCCAGAGACCGATAAAACTGCAATTGGCCTCTACTACAGGAGAAGTCCCGTTAAGCAGATCGTTCGCAACCTACCGCTGATAGATCCGTTTATCTCCATCCCTGCCGGGGATCAAGACTACACTGCTACGGCAGCTATTACAATTCCCGAGAACATTCACGTTGTAAGTGTTCTTCCGCACATGCACCTGTTGGGCCGTTCGATGCTGGT
>JAJZFK010000337.1 GCA_021805405.1 bacterium | reverse complement strand
AACCTTTCGCACTTTTTTTACGCGTCCCTCATCTGGCGAAACAACCACCACGTCTTCAAGGCCGTTCAGCATTTTCTGGCTAAAGTAGTCAATAAACAGATTGACAGCAGTTAGATGATCTACAGGAACTCCAAAGAAGCCTTGGATAGCGTCGGCATGAAGGTCTAGACACATTACCCGGTTGGCACCTGCCATCGTTAACATATCTGCTACAAGCCGGGCAGTAATAGCTTCACGTGGAAGAGTCTTCTTTTCCTGTCGTGCATAGCCGTAGTAGGGAATAACGGGTGTAATACGGCCTGCAGATGCTCGCCGCAGGGCGTCTAGCGCCTCTAGTAGAACTACGAGGTTTGTATCAACTGGAGGGCAGGTAGGTTGTATGAAATATACATCCGCACCGCGAACGCTCTCTTCAAACCGCACATAACTTTCGCCGTCTGCAAAACGTGAGTAGAACATTTTGCCGAGCGGCACGCCCAACCACTGCGCCACAGCGATTGCGAGTTCCGGGTTACCCGGTCCTGCAAACACCTTCATTTCTCTGTCAATCATGCTGCCTCGTCCATCCACTTTAATGGCTGCGTCGTTCTGCGCGCAGGCAAAGTCTCTGTGTGAGGGTGATTTCCGCAGGCAGGTATCTATTGTACCTCACACGTAAGTAACTTGGTGCTAGTTAGGAAACGGGAGCGGATGTTCGCGTTGGCAAAGTCACCATGAACTCAACCCCTCCACCAGACTGTGGAGTAATCTGCATCTGGCCTAAATGAACTTCAACGTACCGCTGCACTAGCGACAGGCCAGTGCCCCAGCCTTCGTTGCCAATCAAAGATTCGTTTTCCCGGCGTATATAGGCATCAAGCAGCTGTGTGGCGATGCCAGATGGTAATAGTAGCGAGTTTTCGGTGACTTTAATGGTGAAAACACTGGAGGTGGTAGATGCGGCAATTATGACAGTTCCTCCTCCAGGCGCTGCCCGAATTAGCGTAGTGAGCAGATTATAGATAATGTGTCGGACAATGGTTTCGTCCACCATAATAGCGGGTATGCCGTCATCCATTACAGTCTCCATGGTGACACGGTGCCGCTCGGCCATCGGTGCGATAATCTGAACCAGCTCAGATATAAGTGCTGGAACATTGCAGGGACGCATTACTGGCTTTAGCTGCCCCTCTCGCATTTGAAACAGGTCGATAAGATTGTTTATTGTCTCCAGCAGATTTTGTCCCGAATTGACTATATGTGCGACTGCCTGACGCTGATCAGCGTTCAATGGGCCGTAGGTCTCTTCCTGCAGAAGTTCTGTAAAGCCCAGGACTGCCGTGAGGGGTGTTCGAAGGTCGTGGGAAACATTTACAAGAAACCTGCCTGTAAGGTGTTTGGTAACTAATGCCTTCTCGAGCCGCGTGTTCAATTCGTGCTGCTGCTGGGCAATGCAGGTAGACGCGTAGTTGCACAGTGAGGTATCGATACATCCGCGTACCAGTTCCACCGTCACGGTATCGGCGCCAGCAGCACGCATTGAACGCACAGCGCTACCAGCGAGGATTTCTACGGCAGTTTTAACATCTTGCCAGGTAAGATCCACCAGGGGAATAGGCAAAGTTGACGGGGACTCACCGTGCTTGCTGTCGATCGGGCTGGGATCCTTGGGTATTATTGCGTCACCGTTATCATCTACCTTAAAAACCTCCTCAAAATGAGCAACGACGCTAGCCAGGGTGGAACGAACCAGTTTTCGTAGGTCGCCACCCCTGTCGAACTGCTCTCGCGGCAAATGCCAAAGAGACCGTTTCGCATCCACACGCCAGTGCCGAATGATGGATGTGCTGTTCTGGGTGAGAAATTCGACAGTTGAGAGTGTGGACCACATGGTAAGTTTACCTTTAGGATTATCAGTGAGGCAGCTTTTTGACCACAAGAGGCGTTATGTCATTCTCGCAATACACCAGGTTGTCCTGTGACCATACCTCGTGATAACCTGCACTCTTTGCAACAGCCTGCACCAGGGTAATTACCTGTTGCTTTTGAGTATCTTCTCGAGCTGCAATCCGATCTCGTGCATCGCTTTGCAATCTATCGTTAACCGACTGCAGCAGCTGCTGAAGCCGTGCAGAGCGAGCCTCAAGTTGCTTAATTAATGCCGTGTCAGGGGGCAACAGAGCGCTCTCTGGTTTGGTCTGTAACGTTGCCAGTTGGGATGACCGGTCGGAGTTGGCTTGTACCAGAGCTGCCAACTGCTTGTCTTCATCTGGCGTGCGCTTGGGCTGGGTGATAAGCTGCAGAAATTGGCTCAACTCAATTTTCGAGAGATACTGTGCACTGGAGACTTCCTGCATCTGTTTAATGAGATCTGCAGTCACCTGGTTCCGGTACTGGTCCAATTCCGCCGGGAAGGCAGATGCCTTATAGGCAGCATTGAGATTTACCGTGGCTATATCCGAACGGCGCAGCGGTGTGGAACGGGCGTCGCTACCCTGTGCGTGCGAGCCAGCGGCAAAAATGCTTAAGCACATAACAGTTGCGGCGGCACACACGGTTAGCGGAAGCACCCATGTTCCCGGCAGTGTCTTTGTGTTATTGACCACGCGAGCTGCTCCTGAATAATATTTCGTTTGTCTTGGTTACACGGCGCCCGAGTACAACGATACCAGTTTCGCACACTAATCGTACTGCCTCGATAATAGCGGTATGCTCGCAATCTAGAACGCGCCTGGCAAGTATCTCCGGCGTGTCGTCGTCTAGCACGTCAACCACGCGCTGTACAACAATCGGCCCGGTGTCATAATCTTCATCCACCAGATGAACTGTTGCGCCTGTCACCTTCACACCCGATTCAATAACTGCCGAGTGGACGTTAAGCCCAAACATACCCTTTCCTCCGAATAGAGGAAGGAGCGACGGGTGTAAATTCAACACTTTGTGTTTATATTGAGCAACGATGGCTAATGGGAGTCGCCGCATGTAACCCAATAGGCACACCACATCGACTTCTCTGTTGGTCAGCGCTTTCAACAGGGCGGCTGAATACTGTTCTTCCGTTCTTCCGGGTTTGTTTGGTGAAATCACAACGGTGTCGATTCCCGCATCACGGGCTCGTTGCAGGGCGGCAGAATCAGCGTTTGTACCGATGACCAGAACAACGGAGGATTGAATGATTTGAGATCGCTCTGCGTCGATTAGTGCCTGAAGGTTAGACCCTCGAGCGTGACCGGAAACTAGAACGGCTAACCGCGGAGAGTGGGCGACTTCAGATGAATGCTGCAAAAATTGACCTCGTAACCGAATGTTAACGGCGTAAAATGACGAAGGTGATTGCACCGACAAAACATGGGAGTACCGTCACCAACGTAGTCTCCAAGCCCGTATAATAACTATTGTACCGCTTTTTACGGGGTATAATCGTGTAGTAAAGTGGCAGGCACTGCCGCAGGCGCTCATTGTTACGAGGTACGGCGAGGTTGGCTTCTAATTCCCCAAATGTGCGGTCAGTTCGTCGCGGCAAGCAGCTTAAATACCGGATGCGGGTTGCCAGTTTGCTCTTAGCTATCGTAGCAGTAGCCTGGTTATTCTGGTATTCACCATTTGCAAAACAGGTTCCGCACACTATCATCAGGCAGGGTCACTAGCCCATGGAATCGCCAGAGTCAGCTTCCACCCCAGTTGTGAAGTACCACCGCCTCGCTGTAATGCTCTTGAAACTGTTTGGTAATGATCGTCGCACGCTGCTACTATTTGCCTGTGTGTTCACAATCACAATTCTATTTCGCATTGCAGGTATACGGTGGGCACTTCCGGATTCCATGCATCCATTTTCTACCTTTCACCCCGATGAAACTGTGAATCTGGCGGTAGCTAAGTCTATTAATTTGGGTAGAGGCAATATAGACATCAAGTACTACAACTATGGTGCACTCTATTTCTACCTCGTATCCTTTGCTATGGCTGCAGGGAAAGCCTATCACCTTGTACCAGCTGTTGTTTCCGGCACCGGTATTGCCGGGTCGGCCGCCCACAACAGTGCGCTATTTTTATGTGGTAGGGTGGTAACGGCGTTTCTTGGCATCCTCACTGTGCCGATTGTCTTTGTGGCTGGAAGGTTGGCCTACGGTAACCGTGCGGGAATCCTTGCGAGTTTGGTAGCGGCTGTTATGCCCCTTTGGGTAGTGCATTCCCAGTTTGTTACTGTGGACGTGCCTGCTACATTTTTTGTATCG
>JAJZFK010000374.1 GCA_021805405.1 bacterium | reverse complement strand
GATACCGAGAATGTATTTCTGCCCTGCCTTGCAGAGCTTACCAGGCGGCGAATAGATGCCAAGCAGCGTGCCGCACAGGTAAAAGCGGAGGGTGGCAGCGATTACGACTACTGGGACGGGCTGCAGTCCAGCTTCAAGGTGCTTATTAACTCGTTTTATGGGTATTTAGGCGGCCCATTCCCGTTTAACGATCCCGCAGCTGCAGGACGCATTACCGAGCTGGGACGCAGCCTGGTGCAGTCTATCGCAAGAAAGCTGACCGAACGTGGCTGCCAGGTTATTGAAATTGACACCGACGGTGTCTACTTTGTTCCGCCTGCCGAAATTCTCACAGAGGAAGCAGAAAGAGCCTTTGTTGCTGCCATAGACAATGAGATGCCACAAGGCATACGACTCGCTTTCGATGGGCGCTACAGAAAGATGATCTCCCTCAAGACCAAGAACTACGTACTTCAGACCTATGATGCGAAACAGATTTTGAAGGGAGCGGCGCTACGGTCGCGCTCTGATGAACCGTTTGGAAGGCAATTCATGGAATCAGCTATTACGCTGCTCCTCAACGATGAAGCGTCGGTGATTCCCCAACTATATCAGGAGTGGATTAATCGGCTCATTACACACCAGGTTGGCGTAGAGCTTTTAGCCCGACGAGAGCGTGTTACCGATAAAACTTTTAAAAGTGCGCAGCGTAAGCGCTCAGCAGCAGCCATGACTGGGATTGGTGTGGGGGAGTTTGTGGATGTGTATGAGCGCGGCACAGGCGATTTAGGGCGCATTGAAGATTACAACGGCGACGAGAATATCGCGTACTACGTGGGGAAACTGCACAAGTTTGCAATGAGGCTTGCTCCAGCGTTTGGTGGCGAAGCCGAATGTCGTAAGCTATTTCCATTGGTGAAGTTTAAGGTTGGCCAGGGCGAACTCGGCCTGTTCTAGCCTTTCGGCTCCAGTGCCCGTACGCGTCGCACCTCTTTCACTCTCTGCCGGGCTGCCTCGATGTCGCTCACTAACTGTCCGCGCGCGGTGTTGTAGGCTTCGCCGTGCATGCGCATGACATATGAGGGGTGCCAGCTTGCAATGATGTTAGGTGCATAGTCGTTTGCAAACCATTGGCCCCGCTCCTGGGTAATCCTGAAATCTGGCTTAATGATTGTCTTGGCGGAGGGTGCTCCCAGGCAGAGTATTACCAGTGGCTGGATAATGGCAATGGTTTGCTGCAGCCACGGCAGGCAGGCGCTCATCTCTTCAGCCGAGGGCGGCCTATTGCGAACCGATTTCTCCTCACGAATCGTCGGCCGACAGCGTACTACATTGGTGATGTAGATGTGCCATCGGTCTATTGTCTGTTCGGCAAGGCACTCGTCCAGAAGCTGCCCGGCTCTTCCCACAAACGGCCGGCCCTCCAGGTCTTCATTCATCCCCGGCCCTTCTCCGACGATTAGGAGTGGGCCGTTTGGGTTACCATCGCCAAAAACAACCTGAGTTCGGGTGGTACAAAGTGTGCAGAAAGTACACGTGGATGCCTGTTGTGCTAACGCCTGAATAGCCAACTGTTTAGGGGTTAAGGGAGAGTCGTTCATGGTTTAGGTGCGGTAAATTACTAGACAGATCTTAAATGACAAGGGCACGTAATGCGAAATTACGCGCCCTTAAAGATCATTGCAACAGATTAACACGTCGCTTGGCCTATCGGCTGTCGCGGCTCTCCTGCTGTCGGCGAGCCTTGGCTATCTTGCGGAGCCTGGCTGCTGCTTCCCGGCGACGTCGGTCACTGGGTTTTTCGTAGTGCTCGTGAGCGCGGGCTTCCTTCAGAATTCCGCTCTCCATGGTCAGCTTCTTAAAACGTCGTAGGGCAGTTTCAAAACCTTCGCCCGGCTTAACAGCTACCTTCGCCAAGTGGCAACACTCCTTGATTTCATCTCGACTAACCGATGTTATGACACCGGCATAGATATTTCACTTATACATCAATTATTATACTCTAATTATGGCATTGTGTATAGGTAGAAATTAGCGATTTCAAAACAATTCCTTGTCTGCAGATCTGTCATTCTTCGAGTGCCGATACACATCAATTCCCACGAACCGCTTAAACGCAACTCCTGAAGCCTTTATCTGTGCGCTTCCAAAGGTACAGGTCTCCCCTTGTCATTGCGGCTGTTAGTTTTCGATGGCGCGATACTGCCAGCTATGACCGCGCGTAGACCGCACATCTTGCAGCGAAACAGACTGAAGGTCACTGGAATAGCCCGCTCCAGTTCGCGCCATCCACCACACAGATTGCTGGTGCCCGTAATTCGCCGGCCCACTTAAGTTTCGCGAGTTTAGCCATGGTGTTATTGCCCGGCTTTCCGAAACATCTGGTGCATCTTTTGCAAGTTTTGCATCGGAAAGTAATGCGGCTGGATAGCCCGGCAGGTTGTACTGCGCCAATGGCCACGTCTCGTAGGGGTACAACCGTTTTGGAAACCGAGTTTGCGCCGTCGCATGGTTTTCAATATGAACAAGAAGGAATGCATTCCTACCCTGGTATTTATCCTGCACCTGCAGGGCGACTTCGTGGCGCGATCCCAGTGTAAAACTGGTGGTTACGTCTTTGTCTACAAACTGCCCGCGGCTGTTAAAGTCGATACTCCTGGCAAGACCAGGCAATAGTAACGAACTCATGAAAGAACGTCATTTTAAGTAGTTTGTACCGGCCATCATATTTTGGCATGTTGGTAATTTACCTTACTTAGTTCTCAAAGTCCCCTTTAGAAATCGAGATGCCGCGCATCTAGCTATTTGTAGAATTCGATGATGCTGTTGGTTGCTCACATTACTACCTAACTGATTCACCCTTCTCGGTTTTGGGTTTATCCACGATCAAACTTGCTGAAACGTAATGGGCAATGAACGTGGTATAGAGGTTGTATGACAGAATCCATTCGCCATTCCACGCCGGTACCGAAGGAGCGCCCATCGCGACGGGTTGTGCTTAGCCGTGCTGCTACACTTACTTTGGCAGCTGCAGGTGGCGCTGCAACTGTTGCCTGGGATACGGAAACTATCGTTTCTACCCACCACACTGTGCGAATAGCCAACCTTGTAGCTCCGTGCAAAGTGGTGCAAGTGAGCGATCTACACCGGTCATGGTGCGTATCCAACTCGTTTATTGAACGCTGTATAGTGGCTGCCAACCGTCACCAACCAGATGCAGTGCTGCTTACTGGCGATTTCATAACTGCCCGCACCTCATATATGCCGTCGTGTGCTCGTGCCATAGCGCGGCTGAGAGCGCCTCTGGGCTGCTACGCAGTTCTTGGTAACCACGACTATGCCAGCGATGAGTGGCAGGGTGCACCGGTCATCACTGGGGCATTGCAGCAGGTAGGGGTGCAGGTTCTGGTCAACACCTCGGTATCGTTAAAGAACGGGCTGCGGCTGGTTGGCGTAGATGATTACTCCACAGGCGAGCCAGATACCGGTAAGGCATTTAGCCAGGTGAGCGCGCGCGACGCCGTTTTGTGCATGACCCACAACCCACTAGAGTTTGACATACTGCGTGGGTATGATGTTGTAACTATTGCGGGACATACGCACGGTGGCCAGATTGACCTGCCAATCATTACGGACCTTGTACTGGACAAGCGCAGTAAGTACCTTCGCGGCTGGTTTCATAGTGACCATTGGCCCGGCCGAATGTATGTATCCCGTGGGTTAGGTGTGCTAGGCATTCCTGTACGGATAAATGCACTTCCAGAGATTGCTGTCTTCCACCTTGTACCTGCCTGAAAATTTCCTGCATCTCACCGATAATAGTGACCAGTCCGAGTATATCGTCGGCAGGTATGGTAGGTGCAATGGCTAAGGCGACATCGCGGCAAAGTTACCGCGGGTTCACACTCATAGAGTTACTGGTTACTACGAGTATAATCGCTATACTCGCTAGTTTGTTAACGCCTGTTTTGGTGCAGGCCCGTGAGCAGGTACTTACTACCGTTTGCGCCTCGAATCTGCAACAGCTGGGAATGGCCGCAAGCCTCTATTTGCAGGATTACGACAATAATTATGCGGTACCCGGCGGCGGCATCAATGCTATGCTTCCAGATCTGCATGCACCGTACCTGAACGGCTGGGCTGTCTGGGTATGCCCGTCAGACCCTCATGCTACCGTGTGGGATGGTCGCACACGTAATAAGTCCTTTCTTACGCGTACCAGTTATTTATGGAACGTATATGT
>JAJZFK010000560.1 GCA_021805405.1 bacterium | reverse complement strand
AAATTCTTTGGGTATCTGCCGCATCTCACCTGCCCGATCTTAGATTGCTGCAGGTATCTCCATTAGTCAGCTGAAACCACGAGATGAGGACGGGTGAGTAATTGAGCAAACGGCGTGGATCTTAGTGGAAATCGTTCTCTGCAAGTTGTTTTGCCATAATTTTTGGCGGCCTCGTAAAAAAACCTTAATCTGGACTGGTGGTTAAGGCCTTGACTTATTTTCGCCGATACTGGTTTAATGAGATTGTATTGCCCACAAGGAGCACCAACCGGTGACCGGTTCTGCAAACATGACGGATAACTTGCCAGTAAAACCAGCCCAACCGGGAACCCGGCGCCCCGCGCGCAGTGCGGCACCTCACTTCAACCGAGGTGAGATGCACCGTAGACAGGGCCGGTTGCAGCCAGCCATAGAAGCGTACCGTCTTGCGGTGGATATTGCGCCAGACAATGCTTACTATCGGTACCGGCTTGGGGATGGTCTTGCTGCAGCCGGTCAGGTTAACGAAGCAATCGAGCAGTTGGCGGAGGCGAGTCGGATCCTCCCAGATGACAGTTTCTACAGGTTTCGGCTTGGGGACCTCTACACACGAGCCGGACGGCCGCTGGATGCTATTGGAGCAATGCACTTCGCTGTTCATCTCACACCATGCGATGCGTACTATAATGTACGTTTGGGCATGCTTTATCTGCAGGTAAGTCTTTTGAACGAGGCCGCAGATGCACTGAAGCGCGCGGTGCACCTCGCCCCGGAAAATGCTTCCTACCATGCTCTTCTTGGCGACGCCTATGTTCGGCTAGGGTTTGAGCGCGAAGCGCTCATTCATTATCGCAACGCAGGTAAGCTAGACGCATACGACTCACAGATTGTAGACCGCGTACGCAGACTTATTCCGAGTGACTACCAGTGAAATGTAAATTATCAGCGGCTGTTGCTGCTATGTTCCTGTTTGCCACTTCCGCCTTAAGCGCAGCACCAGTTAGTGCGCCGCCGTTACAATGCGGCTCTGCAGAGGTCTCGATTACTCCCCACGTGAAAGCGATGGATGTGCCACTTGGAGGCTACGCTCAGCGGCTAGCTCGCCCATCTGTTGGGGTGCATGATGACGTCTTTGCCCACGCTATTGTACTGAAACGCGGTAACACCACGGCGGCCATAGTGTCGGTGGATCTCTGTTTTCTACCAGAGAGTATCCACCACGCGGTAGAAGTGCGACTGAAGCAACTGGGCGACAGCAAATTTGAGGGTGCACACCTTTTTCTAGCTGCTACACATACGCATAGTGCGCCCGATCCTCTTGCCATGGACACTCGGAACTCGATTGTTGGCATTAAGGGCTGGACAGTGTTCAACAAGAGCCTTTTGAATTTTACCGCCAATCGTATTTCGGAGGCTGTAACTATCGCAGCACGAAAGCTAGAGACGGTTACGGTTACCTATGCTTCCGAGCCAGTACCCAACCTGGTACGAAACCGACGGCACGATCCCATCAGCGACACGACGCTCACTGTAATCAACTTTCGACGGCGCAATGGCAGCAGCGCGGCAGTAATCGTGCACCTCGCCGCACATCCTACTATATTTAGTGGTCGTTCAATGCTCATATCCTCCGACTTTCCTGGAGTGGTTGTGCACGATGTTCAGGCTAAAGAGGGCCCTAGCTGCCATTGTCTCTTCCTTAATGGTGCAGAGGGTGACGCCAGTGCTGCCGGATTTGATAACCTGAAGGATGACGCTCGTGTAGTGGCCTATGGTAATGCGTTAAGCGCTGTTGTTTTGCAATTACTGGCCAAGCCCGGTGTAATTGACGACGAGGCCAACCTGGCCGCATGGTATGCACCCGTTCACCTGCCAGTGACCCAGCCGGATGGTGTTTTTATGCTCGCTGCAATGGGGATTGGACTCACGATGGATCAGGCTAAACATCTGGTCAAAACTGTTATGCCATCCCAAACCAACATCACCCTGGTGCAGGTAGGTAATGTGGTGCTAATGGGCTTTCCCTGTGAGCCTACAGGTGCAATTGGAATGGCGGCACGCTACATTGCGACAAAATCGGCTGGGCTTCACGGCCTTCCGGTGGCATTGGTTAACGATTGGCTAGCCTATGCACTTACGCCCGATCAGTACAAATCCGGACGGTACGAAGCGGGAATGTCATTTTACGGCCCTGGGTTAGGTCCACTACTGCTCGGCCGCCTGAAGCATGCATTTGCTTACCACGCGTCTTCCAGATAACGCATGCCATGTGCAGTGTAACTTTCGTGTCTCCATTGGGCCGTTAATACTATTATCAAAGCCAGCCAATCCGCCTCTGCTGAGCAGGAATTCAGCGTGTTTGTAATTAATTGAACGGTATATATTGCGCCATCTAACCACACGTTGCGCTGGAGATGCCTTCTAATGAACCGACACTCAGGCTTTATTGCAGCTTTCTTTCTAATCTGTGCGGCGCAGATCAATGCCCAGACTGTAACCATCTACGTCGCTCGTAACGGCCGTGACACATGGAGTGGCAGGTTTTTTCATGCGGTACACGGCGGAAAGGATGGCCCCGTAGCGACGCTGGAGGCTGCGCGCAGCGCGATTGCCGTTCTAAAGCAGGCGCAAAAGCCATCCTCTGTGCAGACGCACTACGTGGTTGTTCTTGAACCCGGAACCTACCGCATTACCACTACCTTTAAATTGGGAACAAACGACGGCGGAGATGCCGGTAATCCCGTGGTATACCGCGCAATGCGCCCTGGTACTGTCACTCTTGCCGGTGGGCCAACTATCCTCTCATGGAGCCGTAAGCTGCCTTCGGACGCCGCCCGGTTGTTTACGTCCTTTGCACTGCCGCACCTTTTAGAATGCAGTCTTACTGCCAACGGCATACCGTCACCTGGTGACCTTGAGCACAGGGGATTCGCCGCACCCACTCCCGCGTTACCTGTCGAGCTTTTCTACAAAGGAAGGCGCATGACGCTGGCCCGCTGGCCCGCCAAAGGCTACATGGACACTGCTGCGCCGATATCTGCAAAGTCGTTTGGGTATAGTGGCGTATTGCCGCCAGGGATTGCATCGGATACTGATGTTTGGGTTCACGGTTACTGGAACTTTGACTGGGCGGAAACCTATGACAAGGTTGGTTCCGTAGACTTGGTTAAGCACGTTGTGAATACCTCCGGTACCGTGAGTGCATATCCGTACAAAGCCGATCGCCGGTTCTATTTTGTAAACGTACCTGGCGCACTCACAGGACCTAACCAGTACTATATTGACAGGGCATCAAATACGCTCTATTTTTGGCCTCCCGCTGGTTTCTCGCGATCGGCTTGCAGGCTCTCAACGTTGACGGCTCCGCTTATCGCAGTTAACGGTACCCACGACCTTGTGTTCTCGGGATGTACGTTAGAGGCCGATCGTGGAGAAGGAGCACTTGTTACGGCTGCGAGCCACGTTGTCGTACGAAACTGTACTCTTCGTGACATCGGCCAGAACGGAATTGACTTCAATAACTGCACATACTGTGGTTTGGATGGGTGCCATGTGTATGATATTGGCGATGCTGGGGTGGGGTTGTTTTGTGGCGACCGAAACACCTTAACGCCCGGTAACTGCTTCGTTCGCAACTGCAGCATACACAACTATGCCCAGTGGGATTTCACGTATCATCCTGGTGTAATGCTGAATGGTGTAGGCAACATAGTCGAACATAACGAGATTTATAACAGCCCCCACCAGGCCATCCTCTTTAACGGCAACAATCACCTCATTCAATACAATAACTTCCATAACGTCTGCACGGAAACCGGGGATGCCGGGGCAGTTTACGATGGACGTGATCTCACGCAGCGCGGGACGATTATTCGGTATAACTACTTCCATGATATTGTGCCAACGTTAAAAACACCAGGTAATTACGATGACGTTATGTCGGTCTACCTGGATGACTGCCTATGTGGCACGACTATTGAGGACAATATTTTTGATAATGCTGGTCACAGCATCATGGTTGGAGGTGGACGCGACAATATCGTCAAAAACAACCTGTTCATTAACTGTGTGCCCTCTATTTCCGTAGATGCCCGGGGCCTTTCCTGGGCAAAAGACTGGTACGCCTCTCCCAATGGGATCATGCTTCGTCGTCTTAACCGTGTTCATTACAACGTGCCGCCCTACAGTACTGCGTACCCACACCTCGCCAATATACTTCAGGATGATCCACAGGCTCCCAAGTAC
>JAJZFK010000152.1 GCA_021805405.1 bacterium | reverse complement strand
ACGAACCTTCACCGTACACTGCAGCACATAAGAGGGCTAGGGATGAAAACAGGTGATGCGCTAAACCCGCATACTCCGGTGAGTGTGCTGGAATACGTGATGGACCTCACGGACCTCATCCTGGTGATGACGGTGAACCCTGGTTATGGTGGACAGGCGTTCATCCCCTCAATGTTGCCAAAAATTCGCGAAGCGAAGCTCCTCGCCGCACGCGCATCTCATCCCGTTCACGTTGAAGTAGATGGCGGCATATCACAGGAAACCGCTGCAGTGGCCACTGCCGCCGGTGCATCTGCGCTTGTGGCTGGTACCGCCATATTTGCCGACGCTAATGGCACGGCATCCGCCATCACGGCGCTTCGTGCGGCAGCGCGCCCATGAAACCGCTGGCTGCGTACCGCTCGCGCGTAACACTGAAGATGCGAAGGCTTCGCACCATGGGTTTACTGATTATCGTCTGCCTTCTGCTCATGGTGCTTTATGGTTCCCGCGTGTTGATGCCGCGAACGATCGCTAGCGTTCACCTTCATTCCGCGGCAGCGCGTGGTATTAGCCCAGCTGCTGTTCATATGCACCATGTACTGGTAGTTCAGGTTCTCTTCGCAATCGCGTACTGGTCGGTTTGCGGATTGCTTCTTATTGGCCTCTTCGTGGTTGCCTGGTTGGACGTAAGAGAGGTAACACGCCAATACCTGTATGACAGGACCACCCTCGTGATTCAGGCAGCAGAGGAGATGAAGCATCGGTTAGATCGCAAAATCGATGAGAACCAGTGATTGACAATGCAAACCGATCTGAAATTTATGCGCCGCGCGCTTTTACTTGCGAGCCGTGGTTACACCCACCCCAATCCCATGGTGGGGTGTGTGATTGTGAAGGACGGGGTAGTAGTTGGGGAAGGCTGGCATCCGGCTGCTGGTGAGCCGCATGCTGAGGTGTTTGCTCTTCGGGCAGCAGGTGAGCTCGCAAGAGGTGCGGATGTTTATGTAACCCTGGAACCGTGCTGCCACCATGGTCGCACACCTCCCTGCACCCAGGCCCTTATTACCGCGGGTGTAAAGCGCGTTATAGTAGGAACAAGGGATGCCGACGTTCGCGTAAAGGATCAGGGGCTAGAGGTGCTTGCAGCAGCTGGCATTGAAGTGACCTCTGGTGTCTTACACGATAAGTGCCGCGAAATTAATCGTGCATTTTTCCATTTTCACGAGATCGGTCGCCCATACGTAACCCTCAAGTGCGCGATGAGCCTGGATGGGCGTATAGCAACCCATAGCGGTAAATCGCAGTGGATTACAGGCCAGGCTGCCCGAACTTATGTGCATGAAATCCGTGCGAGAAGTGGCGCGGTTATCGCCGGTATAAATACGTTGTTAAAAGATGACGCGCGGCTCGATGCAAGACTCCCCAACAATGTGCAAGTCCGCCAACCGCTGCGCGTGGTGGTCGATTCCCATCTCCGGCTACCCGCCAGCTCGGCGGCAGTTCGGTTGGCTAGAGAGAATCCAGAAACGCACCCACTGTTAATTGCTACCACGCGTAATCCACCGGATGCCGGAGTAGCAGCCCTCGCAGGTGCAGGCGTAGAAATCGCCGCACTGGCAAGTGATTTCGAAGGGCGCGTTGGGCTTCATGGGCTCATGGCGCTTCTCGCTGAACGTAAAGTAGCAAGCGTCTTCTGCGAGGGTGGTGCGCAACTTGCAGCATCGTTGCTTATAGACAAACTCGCTAACGAGGCGATGTTTTTTATGGCTCCTATGATAATTGGTGGCAGGAGTTCACCCGGACCAGTGGGTGGTATTGGTGTAGAATCTATCGCAGCAGCATGGCATACCGGCCCAGTTCGTGTTCGCAAATTTGGCAGCGACCTTCTGTTACAGGCAAAGATTAGCTACTAGAACCTACCAGGCAAATTTCCGCCTACTGTGGAACCTTACATTCAGATTTACCGGATCTGGCCGTCGACGCAAATCTATAAATCCCACGATGAATTCCGGTTCATCGTGGGATTTAAATGAGAATACCTACTGGCAAATGTGGCTATTCGTATAAATAGCCTCGTCTACGGTGTATGAAATACACCACCTGCCCATCCGAAGGGCAATACATTCGTAATATTGAGACCGCCGCTTACGGAAGTACAGTAATTTCCCGCCGCGTTGTTATAACCTCCTGAAACACTGGAATGGTCGCCAGCGCCAATATTACTTACACCCCCCGTAACGCTGGAATAGTCGCCGCCTGCCACGTTACTTTGGCCACCACATACCGATGACGCTACGCCTATGGCATGGTTGTTCGTGCCTCCTGCTACACAGCTAAACCGCTGAAGACTAGCGTTCTGGCTACCCCCTAGTATTGAGGAGAAATCACCTGTTGCCTCATCCGTAAATCCCCCAGCGACGACAGAATCATTCCCAAACGTCCGATTTGCCCGTCCGCTTACCACGGCACTAGACCAGCCTGTAGCAAGGTTATCCTGCCCCGACAAAACAGTGCTATCCGAACCGAATGAGTTATTGCCGCTTCCGGCAATGATAACACTTCCAAGTCCCTCGGCACTGTTGTCTTCACCGCCTAATACAGACGCACCGGGCGCTGATATCACATTATTATTGCCTGCAACGATGCCGGCAAAGGAGCTGTAATGGTTGTTTGTACCCAGTATCAGGTTGTGAGATCCAATATGGTTGTTGCTAAAGCCATATGTTGTCTCGTCATAACCTATAATCAGGTTACCAAGTCCGTTAGGGTTTCCCGAGGATTCGGTCGTGCCTAACCCGTCCTGCACGAAAACGTTGCACGCACGAAAATACGTGGCAGCATGCCCAAAACGATCTGTACCTGTAGACATATACGCTGTTTTTGCATTTAGAAGGCCAATAGCCTGCTCGTGCTGAGATTGTGTTGAGGAGAGCGTCCGTGCCTGGTTTTCAAGGGCGGTGACACGCGCGGCGAGCGTGCTGAGTGTAAGACCATAGCCCTGCGCAATGGCAGTACGCCCTGGCCCCATCGAAAGTACCAGCCCTGTCACCAGCAACAGACCCGCGGCAGATGACTTCATTCGGCGCATGGATTTTTTGAATTCGGTCCCCACCTCAACCTGCTCGCGCCGAATTCTTTCGTTCTCTGCCTCTAGCAACGCAAGCCGCTCCATAACCCACTGCGTGGTGATATCTGTCATTGGTTGCTCCTCATACGATAACATCAAATCTATGAACTATTGTACATAGTCCTCGGTTTAAGCTGTTACGAATTACTTCACAGCCCAAGTGTGAATTAAGTCACAGTCGTTGAAAAGCCTGATGCGCGCACAATGAAATTTGGTTATTAACCGCAGATGGAGCGTACTGAAGTTATCTACAGGGACAAATCAACCTACCAAATTGCAATATCTGCTGCACGGTATCTGATAGTTCACATGTTTTGAATAATGATATCCAGAACCAATACAACCGTGTGACGATCTATGCTCTGGTTACAGGGGTTATAATAGTAGCAGGATAGAATAGTAGAGGTGGACATTTGAAGTGCGACGTACTGGTGATAGGCGGAGGACACGCCGGGTGTGAGGCCGCGCTCGCCGCCGCAAGAATGGGTTGTAAAACGGTACTGGTAACCCTGCGCATCGATAAGATTGCGCATCTTCCATGCAACTGCTCAATTGGCGGACCTGCAAAGGGACAGCTGGCTCGTGAGGTAGATGCACTTGGTGGTGAAATGGGCGTAAACACCGACCGCAGCCTTACGCATATCAGAACAGTTGGCACTAGCAAGGGTCCCGCCGTACAGACACTGCGTGCACACGCTTGTAAGGATCTATACCCGCTCACAATGCAGGACACACTGCGCGCACAACGCGGGCTTACACTATTGGAGGCTTCGGCAGACGACCTGTTATTCGAGGGCACTACGGCAGTAGGCGCCCGCTTAGGCGACGGCACAATTGTAGTTGGTGAGGCAGTGGTTTTAACAACAGGTACGTTCCTCAACGGGTTGATGCACTGCGGAACGCAGCAGACTCCCGGCGGGCGGGTTGGCGAAATGCCATCAACTGGTATCTCGTGGTCGCTTCAACAAGCAGGAATAACCCTGGGACGTTTTAAAACGGGAACCACGCCCCGTATCCACCGCGAAAGCGTGGATTATTCGCACATGATCGTGCAGGAATCTGAACCGTGTGCGCCGTTCTCTTTCATGCACAGCGAGCTGCCCATATCACGTACACT
>JAJZFK010000109.1 GCA_021805405.1 bacterium | reverse complement strand
TTCGCTAAGAATTGCATCGGCCAATTGAGAGGTCATCTCAAAAAGCGGTCGGGCATCAGAAGTGTGATGTGTTCGCCATTCGGGCCATGCTGCAGTGGAATACCTCATGATTGACGCGTCAAGATCCACAATGGCCGTTCCCGCCGACCCAGAAACCGTTACCCGGTTTCCGCAGGTGTCTCTACCCCAGCGCGAAGTTACCGTGACGACTGCGCTTTGGGATTCCATAACTGAGTTCGCAATATCATCTACTGCCCATGTGGGATCAGATTTTTTCATGACTGCATGTAGAAGCGTCAGTTCTCCCACAAGATATCGCGCGACATCTACAGCCTGTAAACCCGTAACCAGCGAAGCTCCTAACGCAGGAGGTTGTGACGGTTTCTCCGCACTCAGGAACACATCCACCAGCGCGGGTGTACCAAGGTCATCTTCAACCAAAAGCTGCTTCAATTCCTGAACGAGTGGGTGAAACCGCAGCGGAAACGCTGGCACAATTGTTCCGTTATAATGCTGCGCGGCTGTATTTGCCAGCTTGGCCAGCTCGCTGCTACCCATAAATGGGACCGTGCATAGCACTCGGTTACCGGCTTTTAGGCACGATACGCAAACCTCAAACTGTTGCGATGCTGGGAGCGAAACGTCAATTACATCATAGGAGCCTACCGCAAGCAGGTCTTCTACACTCGTAAATGCGGAGCTACCTGTGAACAGCTCTGCAGTGCGAGCAGCCAATGGTCCAGTTGCGTCGCACACAGCAGATATTGTTACATAGGGTAATCTCGCCCAAGCAGCTAGCCTACCAATATCTGCGCAGCCAACTGCAGCCACCCGTATTTGCTTTGGAGTCAATCTTTATCCGCCAGAATTTTAAGAACTTGCTCGTGCCGCTTCATGCACCACGCTGCGACCTGGCGCATACCGCTAACAGATAGATTGTGTCCTGAGGTTACAGGCTCTACAACGCTGCCTAACACGGCAGCTGCACTAGTTGAGTGGTTTTCGAGTAGCGCTAGGGCCGAAACCAGGCTAGCAGTATCGCCCGTGAGCTGCCAACCGTTTACTGCGAGGAACCATGCCATTGCAGCGAAGCCAGTTCGCCTGTTTCCGCGGGTAAATGGAAGCGCCATCATGACGCGCTGGTAAGAAGTAGCTGCCACAAGTAACGTGTTGTTATTGACTCCGTACAAGAACTGGCCAGCAACCGCGCCTTCAACCGCAAAGTAGTCGTAGTCCTGCAAACCACCCGTTACTGTGGTGTTAAGCCATACCAAATCATGATTGGTTAGACAGCGCAAGTAATGTCTCCCATACTTTTTTAAAGCTACCCTATAGTGAGAGATTACCACAAGGTGGATGAATGCGTCAACGAGGCAATTGTTAGGGCGGTGCTATAATGATTTGCGAAACACAAGTGCGCAGGAGGAGCGTGAGCATGAATTCTACGCTAAACCAATGGCTAACGGGCCAAATCGACGATCTCAAATTAAACAGTCTTTATAAAGAGCAACTGGTACTTGAGAGCCCGTGCAACAGCCGTATCACGATCAACGGCAAGTCCGGGATAATCAATCTAGCGTCGAACAACTATCTTGGCCTTGCCAATCACCGCGACCTTGTTGCTGCAGCGTGCGAGGCAGCTCAGAATTGGGGCGCAGGTGCAGGAGCTGTACGCCCAATAACGGGAACCCTGCAGATCCACGTTGATCTGGAGAAGCAGCTTGCGGCATTCAAACATACCGAGGCAGCCCTGGTGTTTCAGTCCGGGTTCACATCGAATGCTGGTGTAATTCCAACGATTACCGATGGCAACGATGTAATTCTTACCGACGAACTCAATCACGCCTCAATCATTGATGGCGTGCGACTTTCAAAAGCCCAACGCAAAATCTACAAGCATTGTGACCTCCGATCGCTGGAGGAAGGGCTGCAAGCCTCTACGGCGGCTTCAAAACGGCTGATCATAACAGATGGTGTCTTTAGTATGGACGGCGATATCGCTCCTCTGCAGGGAATCGTAGAACTGGCACGACGATACGATGCGGCTGTGATGGTTGACGACGCGCACGGTTCCGGCGTTATGGGTGGAGGACGTGGTACTGCTTACCATTTTGGTGTGCACCACGACGTGGACATTCAACTTGGGACTCTCTCTAAAGCAGTTGGTGTAATGGGAGGCTACATTGCCGGGAGCCGTCCACTTATAGATTGGCTCACTCAACGTGCACGCCCGTTTTTATTTAGCACTGCCCAGCCTGCACCGGTGGTCGCCGCAATAATGGCAGCTATCAGGCTAATGGATAGAGACTCGTCACTAACAGACAAGTTATGGGAAAATGCTGCTTTCTGGAAGAGCGGGCTGCAGGGATTAGGGTTTGATACCGGCGTATCGCAAACGCCTATAACTCCGGTGATGATTGGGGATGAGGCGGTTGCCATGAAGTTCCAGCATGAGCTATTAAATGAGGGCGTACTTGCCCTTGCGATAGTCTATCCAACTGTTGCGCAAGGTAAGGCACGCATTCGCACGATGCCATCTGCCATGCATAGCAGGGAAAACCTTATTGATGCTTTAGGTGCGTTTAAGCGCGCCGCTGCAACCGTGGGACTTCTTTAAGGATAAATACTGGCGAACCACCGTATTATTATCATGAGAATTCCGGTTATTGATGCCGACAATTGCAATCGAGCCTTGGGCATGCTGTTTGTCCAACTTGGCACGGAATTTGCAGTCACTTATCTGTTAAGGCAAGTCGTACAGGCCGTTAATTCATTTTAAACGGTCGCACAGGCAGTAATTTGCGGCCGATGTACATTGTAGTATCGGCGTTTGCACAAACAGGGGTAAAAGTATCACTATGAGTTCTTATCCGTCTATCGAGCCTTCTTCAACCATTGGCACCCGGGATGTCATGCGCCTCGTTCTGCGCCGAGGGTGGGTGGTTATTGTCATAATGGTCATCACGATTGCCATAGCTCTGGTGGTCACCAAAAAGACGCAAAAGCTCTGGACAGCGACTGCCATGTTGGTTACCTCCAACACATCCAATAACACAACTGGTACCACAGCATCCGAATCCCAGCCAACCACGCAGATGCAGATGCTTCAGTCACAGTATATGGCCCAGCGCACGATAGACTGGCTGCGCAACCAGGCAAATGTTACGGGCCAGCCTTATGAGTTTGCCAATCTTACACCACAGCAGTTGCTCGACGCTATGACGGTTGATAACCCACAAGAGAGCAACCTCATTAAGGTTAAGGTGGATTGGACGAGCCCAACCGGTGCACAGCAACTTGCGAACGGCGTATGTGGTGCGTTTATGTCGTGGAACAAGGAGATTGTGCATGACAACCTTAACCAGAACGCGCACGACCTTAAGCAGAGGCTAGCTGCGGTGCATCTCGAACTTCTCGCGGCGAATTTGGCAGTTGAGAACTTTAAAGAGAGCCATAACATGGCCGCTGTAAAGGCCATGAGCGAAGCTCAGGTAGGTCAGTTCGAAACTGCTACATCCAACGTGATGCAGTTGAAGGCTCAGGTTGCCGCTCAGCAGGCGCAGGTAACCAGCCTGGAAAACCAGGTGAAGGCTGCCGATAAGTCCATTCTAACGACTAAGTCGGTGCGAGATGATCAGGTGATCGCCGCGCTTCAGGCACAATATGAATCAGAGCTTGAAACCTATAACCAGGACCGTTTGAAGCTGTTGCCCAATTATCCTGGTATGCCGCAGCGCAAACAGCACCTTGAGCAGCTTAAGGCTAAAATCGCAGGGATGTTAACGGCAACTATTGCTGGTAATAGACCAACTCTAAGCCAGCAAAGCAGCTTGGCCGATAACCTTCTGACGGCGCAAAACACCCTCATTTCAACTCAAACTCAACTTGCTTCCGCAACGACCGACATGGACCGGTTAAATCTCGCCCTCAAGGGGCTGCCCGCAATTGAACGGCAGTATGAACAACTTGTTGCAAATGCAGAAGGTAAGCAGAAGTTTTATGATAGCCTGCAGCAGCAGGTCATGGCCACAAATCTCGCTACTATTGGTGCAAGGCTAAACACCGAGATTGCCCAGAAAGCGGCTGTGCCGGATGCGCCTTCTCATCCCAACTTATATACCAACCTGGCCTTCGGCGGTGTCATTGGCCTCATTCTTGGCCTGGCTACTGTCGTCCTTCTTGAGCAGACAGATCAGCGACTTCGTAATACAAGCCATGCAAGAGGGCTTCTGCCAGGCGCTGTT
>JAJZFK010000260.1 GCA_021805405.1 bacterium | reverse complement strand
GCCGCTCCTCAGTCGACGTGTTAGCTTCCGGTGCGCCGCGGCTCGGCGGTTCCGGCAATACTGGTTGAGAATGTCGGTTACCATCAACATAAGATTTGAAGGGTGCCCATTTGGGAAACCCGTAGTTTGGCATACGCTCATGCCCCGGTGCGATGAAAGTGCCTGCATTTATTTGCATCTTGAGCTGAGCACCCGCAACGACGATTGCGCTATACAATGCGTGAATTGAGTCCTCACCGTACACGGTATTACATACAAAATTACCATCGCAGCCATATCGGTACTGACATCGCCAGCCAAACGCATCCCCAGACCCATCATAAATAGGTGCGCCAATAGCCACCTCAATCGACATCGTGCGATTTGCACCTCCGTAAATCGAAATCTCTTCGGTGGCTATTGTAGTGAAATCTTTCTCGTTCATATGGACTCCTAGAAAGTAAAAACTGGCACGGGTTCCGCGATCGGAGTGAAAACGGGCCCTCCTGGTAAATCCGGCCTCGCAATAGATTCAAACGGGAAGACCGGAACAAATACGGGCGGCTTCGGGTCGAACGCGGTTCTACGAGTCTTCATACACGGCGCGTAATGTTGTTCCATCATCATGGTGCTCCAACAAATAGCCCATTCTTGCCTTGTAGGCATGTGGTCACAGTATCGCTTCAGGTAATACATCAGGCTACGCAAACACAGATATTCACAGTGCTTTAATGGGTCGCGGCGTCTCTTTACCCACCTCCGTCATTTTACTGCTTTCGTCGACTGAATTGATATCGTTACCGATCTGCTTGGGTAGTACTGCACGCCTTCATGAAATAACATCGACTCGTTGCTCATCATTAACTCGACTTGTACGTACGGGGTAAGCGACCCGCCGACAGTGTTCCGGATAACGTTAAACATACCATAAACCCTGCTGCTCAGCACCGCCCCGCTCGCCCCTGTTATCACCCCAAAAACACCCAGCGGGTCCTCGTGGTGGTACTCGTCATTCGTGCTGCTCTTGCGGCGTATCAGCATGTTGCTGAAGCTGCCTCCTGCCCGCAGGTACTGCGCGTTGGTCGGCCACGTCATCGTCCCACCGTAGCAATGGCATTAAAAAGAACTAATAGCGTGAGCCCCTTTATGATGATGACTGTCGCTACGATCGAAGACGCACTCCCATCACTAACGAAAGCGCTGACATTGCTAGGCGAGTTCTCCTCTGGAAACGCATGGGCACTTAACCTAGAACCGATGGTTTTAACATTTGCGAGCAACGTTAAAACCACCGACAAATAGGGGTAGGTCGCTAAATCGACGATCCATCGTAGGAACATTTGGATATTCGATGAACTGCCGAGCGACACCACGCTGGCAGATGCAAAATCTGCTAGAACAAACACCAGGATGCAGAAGTAACCGGCAGTTGCTGGCCACTGCCAATGTGAACTAGCCTTAGCGTCACCACGCAACTTGACCATTGCGTACATAAGTGTCGATACAAACGTGACGAGAACCGTAATATATTGGTTCACCGCTAACTTCGTGATGGCGGTCGCGAAGTAAACGACTCCGAGCATCGAAATGTTTATTACCATGATCCGCGAGTCCGAAACAAGACGTTGGATATTTTTCATTTGTTAACTAACCTTTTGGAAGCATGGAGCGGTTGGTTTATGTTTCGTACGGAATCCGTATGCGCAGGCACAGCTGTTCCTTTCGACTTGTAAAATGTTCCAACAGCCCTGTAAGCAAACCTTGGATACGATAAAGCCAAGTATTCCCGTACATCTACCAATGCAAAACCCTACGCCTTTTGGATTGTTACCTAGTCCCATTGTTAACAGGCGTGCGGCTATGCACCCAACTATTCCGGATTTCATCAGACTCGGAACGCAATTCTTGGCGCAATGACCGAACTCCTGTTGGCTTTGCTTCAGACAATTGATTTCATCAATGAGGCAGTCGACAGGATTTCGATATTTGGTAGATACGCTCCTTTCGGCATAGTAAACCTGGCTGGTGGTCAAATATCCTGCTTGTGATATTGCTTGCAAATTAGTCGCATAGTACGGGCTACTTTTTAAGCCGGTCGTTACTATCTGTCGACCAAAGTAATCCGCAACTACCATACCAGAAGTAACCGCATTCGCTCCTGTTACTAACTTAAAAACACCAAGCGGGTCCGCGTGGTGGTACTCGTCGTCCGTGCTGCTCTTGCGGCGTATCAGCATGCTGCTGCAGCCGCCCCCTGCCCGCAGGTACTGCGCGTTCGTCGTCCACGCTGCCTAATAGTCCCGTCCGTTCAATAGGCTACGCCATTCAATTCGAAGGAAAGCGGACCTCCACCAAACGGCGGCATCTGCCCTGCAGAAACAAGGTGGATCCAGCTGTCCAGCGCATCGGCTGCCCCGTCAATCTTCCAAAACGACTTGCAGCGCGTTAGGAACCGTACTACCACAGAGTGGTCACCATGAAGTATTAACGCTCTCGCCAAACGCATGTCTGGTCCAACAATGATTGAATTTGGCTCCCCCGTAACGTTGGCCGACCGAATCAAGTAGCGTGCGGCTGCATGCCAGTGGTGTGCGCGCACGGCTAGGCGACCTAGTACTTCGTTACCCGCATAGATGGCATTCGACCTAACTCTACGGCTCGTGCTTTGCCGTGCTGTTGAAAGTAGATAATGTGCTGTAACGTACGCGTTTGCAAGTTGACCCGCAGTAACCTGCGCCTCGGCTAAACTATCGGAAAAATCCAGTTGATTGTCAATTGAACGCGAGCTTGCGATCAATATCTTCATCTGCTTAACTTCAGAGGACGCAGCAGAGCGAATAGGTGCATCATTCTTAGTGAGATGCACCCACAGCGAACCGGTGCCATCTACAACCTGATTACTATACAACTCCGCAAGATGAAATGCGATTTCTCGGTCATTTGGTGCTGTTCGTTGCTGCTGTAAGTAATAGGATATTTTGCTCGTATCCGTCTGTGCAGCGGCTAATAACGGTGGGCTTGGCATATGTGCGTAGACCGTATTTAGCTGGTGTTCTACGTTTCTAGACCACACAATGCAGAGGACGACGGTTAAAACGCCGATCACAAAAAGGGTCTGAAAGCTTCGTGATGCTGATGTAAAAGTGTTTAGACATTTCATTGCTATAACTTGCTCCACCTTAACACAATCTCAAATTGCAACGCCAGTTGACTCAGCTCCTCGTTGATTACAGGAATCTGCTAGAGTATGAATCTACGCACGTGAAGTCGCAACTCAAGACGTGTGTTAAAGATAACGGTTATGGCGAACTGGTGGGTAGGATCTGCGGTGACGCTTGTGGCACGGTAAGGTGCCCGGCATATGCGAACGTCCATGATTCGTGTAACAATTGATGCAATTGGTAAGGCACTCAGCTTCCCACCGATCGAGCAGTGCACGCCAATGGTCAAATCGTTTCATAACACAGTGCTTACAACGAGCGACCGCGGCAGGCCCGACGATTGGTATCGTCTGAAGACCATCGCATGCATTGGAAGCACGTTGTTCCAGCCAATCGAGCCAGTGCTCCCACGCCTGATGTACATTTTCGCATCTTGATTTACACTGCCCATACCAAAATCCTGGACCGCCGACTTTTTGTTTGGCCTGCGAAACAGACAGATACACGCCGCGTTGAGGTAGTCCAAAAATACCCATCGCGCCGTTGTATACCAATTCGCAGGATTGATCCGTCGACCAGTTGTAATCAGGCGTAACGACGTGGCTAAATCTGGATGAAAACGCACACCTACCTACCACACACGCATCGTACACGTTGCTGCTCAACAACGCCGCATTCGCCCCAGTTATCACCCCAAAAACACCCAGCGGGTCCTCGTGATGGTACTCGTCATCCGTGCTGCTCTTGCGGCGTATCAGCATGCTGCTGCAGCCGCCGCCTGCCCGCAGGTACTGCGCGTTGGTCGACCAGTTGGCGCCTGTGAGGTCGCTGCCCTGCTCCACCAGCTCGCCAGCACCACACGCAACGCCGCAGGGGTACCAGGTCCACGCATTGTTGGCGATGTCCTTCGCCCAGCGGCGGTTACCATCTGCACCGTATGCGTACTGGTAGGCAAGCGTGCCGCTGTGCGAGATGCTGAGCAGCTGCGCCTCTTCCTTGTACCCGAATACTGACCTACAGTTGCAGCCAGCCCTATAAAGTGGGTTTGACCCTAATTTTGCGAGTGGCTCATAGTCGCAATATACTCACTGCCAAAAAAAAGTGAACCGAGCATTGCGTA
>JAJZFK010000193.1 GCA_021805405.1 bacterium | reverse complement strand
AACTATGGCGTTAGAAGTGCTTGAGCCGTGTGCGGTGAAAGTCGCAAGCACGGTTCTTAGAGGGAGCGGAGATGGAGACATCTCCGCTCTACTCGACCAAGCAGCTCTGATTGTGGGGCAAGCGATGAGATCTTGATGCTGCGGATCTCTTGCGTCGTGAATGTACGGACCATGGCTTTCTGCTCCTTATTGGTCTTCGCGGATTGATTGGGTGTAGCCACTGCTGTAATAGGCAGCAGCCACAATACTGTAGTAAGAAGTATTCTGTTCATTTTAACCTCACTTTGTTGTAGAAGATATCAGCCAATAATGTTGGTACTGGTACTGATAACTGGAATGAAATGGTTAATCATAATATTTGGTGCCGAGGGCTCCGGAAGGTGAACCAGCCCCGTTGTTTCCGTTGGGCATTGCAAGCAGCTAGAGGCCGTCTGCCAGTAGTTCGCAAGCGGCCACGCGATGGGAATAATTCCTCCATTGGTCTGATTGCCGGATAAATCGTATAACATAGCCAGACTTGCATCACAAACGTTACCGCCCTTATCAATTAGCACCTGGTGGTTGTAAAACTGCGGTGTGGAGTTGCCATCGTCAGGAATAGTTCCGATGAGGAAAATGGGGTTACAAATGAATCCTTGCCCCACTGTCATATGCTCCATATCATGATTGTTGATTAGGTCGCAGGTACACTAAAGACCCAGTGCGTTGGCACAACAGAGCAAGTAATTGGCAATATCATAACATGCGGCGGTTAGATGCATTGGGCGCGCGTAGAGATACTTCGTGAGGTAAAACGTCTCACCGGTAGGTGTTGCCGCATTAGGCTTAAACCCAGTGAACCCAGTGGCACCATATGTAATATAACCGCAGTTGTACAGCCCCGTGGTTATCGCCGCTTCAACTGCCCCATATTGTGATGTGCCTTTCGACCAATTGCATGCGTCGGTTATTACTCCCAGAAATGGGCGCTGCTGCGGTGCATCTGGCAAATAGTAGGTTGTATCAATGTCAAACCGAGTCTCCCGCGCCATGTTGGGGTATCTTGGAATGTTAGGGTTAGTGCATCCGAAATCGATGATTGTGTTGATTGATGGCTGTACGCTGTCTGGCAAACCTTTAAATGTGAACGAAACAGTTGTAGAACCACCGCCCGGCACAGTAATCCATTTGACCGGCTGGGTTATTGAAAAAGGAGTATAGGAAGTTGCGGATCCGGTCTTATATTCCGCCATCCATGCCACAGCTTCTCCGGTCCACGATGGACCCTTTGCACAGTTGATCGTTAAAGTGAGTGTAAACGGTTCCCCCATTACATTTGCCTGAATAGAAGATGCCAGTACATTCGGTGACAGTGGATTACCGCGGTTATCGTCTAGGCCAACATATCCTGGTCCAGACATCACTACTGAATTACAGCCAATCTGGCTAGCCTTGCAAGGTAATGAGACGGCGCACAATAGCAGTAGTGCAACAATTTTAGCCCCCCCCGCATCTCCTAAGTGGAAGTATCGGCGTAACAACATCCTAACAATTTGCATTTCAATAAACCTCCATTTGTTTTGTGCAATTTATTAGCACTTTTAAATCTTAGCCTATTTCCCCAAGCATGTCAACACTTTTTGATCGCAATCGCATATTAAAGCATAATTTCATAGTAGTTTTGATCTGCTACAAGCTGATGAGCCTCTTTATACAGGCTTGTATTTACAGTTTTGTGAGATGCTAGAGAAGTGACGACCCACCAATTCGCTTGAGTGTGCACAAAAGTTAACAACAACAACTGCTGCTTTTGAACTGAAGGGGTACCGGAATAGTTACGCTCTAGGTCCATGACAACAGAAACAGTGAGAGCAGTGCAAACTAATTTAATGCTGCCAGCTCTTGTAAACGAACTCCAGGCTATAGCCATCCAGGTCAAATACATTGGCGGCATAGTAGCGTGGATCGTAATGGAGCCGCACTCCTGGGGCACCATTGTCTTTGGCGCCGGCAGCAATAGCGACTGCATAGGCTGCATCTAGTTCCGCACGGCTGTTCGCCACGAAGCCTACATGCGCCGAGCGGCTGTCTACAACCCCCAGACGAAACCAGAAGAAGATACGTCCGTTCGCACCAAACCCTTTGAGATCAGGATGACCAGAAGAACCATCTGCGCCGTCGTAATCCACCCTGCTTGTGATAACCAGCGGAGAGAGCACTGCTGTATAAAAGGCAATGGAACGATCCACGTCTCTCACCGGAAGAAAGACATGATCTAACATTTTGCTTCTCCGCTCCTCTGTTTGACATACCAACTGCAGATTACTCGTTATTTGGGGGTCTCCCTGTTTATAGCCTAACGGAAAGTAGAATCGCGATACATGTAAAGACATCTAACAGCTTGCAGCCTTGTACCTACCCCCACATCTTCCTGTCCAGGCTGCGGTACTGGATTGCCTCAGCAATATGGCTCACCTGAATATCGCTGCTGGCATCAAGGTCGGCAATGGTGCGTGCTACCTTTAGCAGGCGGTCGTAAGCTCGGGCTGAAAGCCCTAGCTGCTGGATAGCCGCACGCAGCATTGCCTTCACAGCTGGGTCTGGAGCGCAGTACGCTCTTATCTCTGCCGGTCTCATCTGTGCATTACAGTAGATCGTACGTGGCTTGACGGATGATTTGGCTTTTTCAGCCGCTTCGGCAGGGTGTGGTGCATCATCTGAAACTGGAACCGGCAACGGTTTCGAGAACCGTTCAGCCTGTATTGCACGTGCTCTGCACACACGTGCACGGATATTGGCAGAAGGCTCGCCCTGAGCACCCTGCAGCATCTCCTCCTCGGATAGGCGAGGCACTTCAATATGCAGGTCAATCCTGTCTAGCAGTGGACCTGATATCCGCCTCTGATACTTCTCAACAGCTCCGTGTGGACAGTTACACTGCCTGAATGTATCGCCGTAATAGCCACATGGACACGGGTTCATGGCAGCTACCAGCGTGAAGTTCGCAGGGTAGGTGTAGGAGGCAGACACACGTGCAATGTGCACCACCCCGTCCTCCAGAGGCTGCCGCAGCACCTCCAGGGCGTCACGGGCAAACTCAGGCAACTCATCCAGAAACAGTACGCCATGGTTCGCGAGACTCACCTCACCCGGCCGAGGCACAGATCCGCCTCCTACAAGTGCTGCTGTACTTACTGTGTGGTGTGGAGAGCGGAATGGTCGCGTGTTGATGAACGAATTGTCAGAAGTTAGCAGCCCGGCAACTGAGTAGAGTTTTGTCGCTTCCAACGCTTCCTGTACGCTCATAGGAGGCAAAATGGATGGCAGCCTTCGGGCCAGCATGGTCTTACCGCTGCCAGGAGGTCCCAGAATGATGATGTTATGCCCACCAGAGGCTGCAACCTCCAGGGCACGTTTAACATGAGCATGCCCTTTCACGTCTGCATAGTCGTGCGAATAGATGGGGTTATCAGGAGCAAGAATGCCTCCATCTCCTACCTCTGGCTTAAGTGAACCGGGCTCAACAAAGGCTCGCACCACATTTAGAAGCGTGGTGGCTGGGTATACCTCAATACCATCCACAATGGCCGCTTCCCGTGCATTCACCTGGGGTACGAAGATCTTCCTGGGACCATGCTCATGTGCACCAATTGCAACCGGAAGCGCACCGTTCACGCCTCGGACACTGCCATCCAGCGACAGCTCTCCAACTAGCAGCACATCGTCGAAACTGTCCAGCGGAAGCTGACCAGTCGCTGCCAGAATGCCAATTGCAATGGGGAGATCGAAACTGGGTCCAGCTTTGCGAACATCCGCAGGAGCAAGGTTTACGGTAATCCGTTTATCGTAAGGGAACATTAGACCGGAGTTCTTGATGGCTGCCCTCACACGTTCCTTACTCTCATTCACTGCAGCGTCTGGCAACCCAACTATTGCCATAATGGGAACGCCATTGCTCACATCCACCTCAACAATTACCTCATAAGCATCAATTCCAAGCACTGCACTAGAGCGGACACGTGCTAGCAAAGTAGATTCTCCTGTTGTACATTGATATTTAACTGTTATAGTAAAGCATAAACAGAACGTTTCTTCATTAATCTCCAGCAGGTTTCATCAATAAACATTTCAATGTGTCTATCATTCAGGCAAAATCCTCTCAGCATACTAATCAAAGGTTAAGGATAGCAGTCTTTCTGGTCAAAATAGGTAACAAGACACATGTGAAGGGAACCATCTAACATTATGATTTCGTCCTAGTGACTGTAAGTATTACCCGGGGTT
>JAJZFK010000045.1 GCA_021805405.1 bacterium | reverse complement strand
CGCCATGAGCTGGCGGATCTCTGTACGGCGAAACAGTTGGCCCGTGTGCGAAGTTGCAATCCCCGCATCTTCTAGGGATTGGGCGATGTGTGCAGCGTCCCGGTTGGTACGGCAGAGTACGGCCTGACTTCCCGGCGGGTATCCCTTTTGGCTGTACTCTCGCACAAGGCGGGCAATTACCGCTGACTGGTGTGCTTCCGTTTCCGGCTGGGCGATAAACGCGCCTGCATGGCTTTTCGTCTGTCGTACGGCGCCAAATTCTGTAGCAGGCGTGGTAAGTGTAGAGACAACGGTGACCAACTGCGGAACCGAACGATAGTTTGTACTTAGGTTGTAAGCTGCCTGGTCTGTTTCACCTTCGTGTAGCAGTAAGCCGTCACCCGCACCCTGAAAGTGGTAAATGGCCTGTTGGTGGTCGCCAACGAGCCACTGCGAGCCATTAGGTGCATCCAGTTTCGACAGCAGGCTCGCTACTGCCGGGCTTACGTCCTGTACCTCATCTGCTACAAGGCAGGTGAAGCGTCTCTGCAGCCGGTGGCGGATTTCCGCGTGTTGCTCCAGCAGCTTGATGGGCAGCATGATGAGGTCACCGAAATCGAGCAGGCCTTTGGCGCGCAGCAGGCGCTCATACTGTTCGTATACTGCCGCTGCCTCTTGCGATCTCCTGGCTTTCTGCCTGGAGGTATCGTCTACTGCTTCGGAAATTTCGGCGTCAGCTAATCGCCTGTACTCCTCGTGGTCTACGCCTCGTGATTTTGCCAGCGAAATACACTTGAGAATATCAATCAGCGGAATTTCTGGACTGTTTAGCATTGCCAGGTATCGCAGCCCAAGTCCATCGATGTGCTCTAGCAATAGTTTTACTGCCTGCGGAATGCCTAGTACGCGGGGTGTATCCGAGATGCCAATTGCGCCACCCTCCTGCCGCAGTATCTCCAGACCGAAGGCGTGAAACGTACCAACCCATGGGAGGTGTGCGCGACTGCCGAGAACAGGGACGAGCCGGTGGCCAATCTCGTTGGCAGCGCGATTGGAGAAAGTAAGCGCAGCTATTGCCTCTGGCGGAACGTCGCGCTCTTCTACAAGGTATTGAATACGCGTGGCGAGCGTGAGCGTTTTACCCGTACCGGGGCCAGACCTTACCACAACGCGGCGTTCTTGTGCCCTTGCGGCTGCGAGCTGACTTGCATCGAGCGGGGGTACGGTGGGTAATTCGTCACGCTCATGGTCGTCGTCATCTTCTGGAGTGAGCAGTGCTGAGATGAGTTGCTGAAGCACCATAGTTTCGGGTAGACCGATGCGATCAGCAATTTCCTCGCAGCTTAGGCCCTCGTTTAGGTATGCTGCCCTCACGAGCGGGGCAGGCATCAGCAACTCCCGTGCGAACAGATTGGCTTCGCGTTCGCGCTTCTCCTCAGGGCTGTAAGCCGGTTCCACATGCGTAACGCCTGCGCTGTCTACCTCGTTAAAAGCCGCCATCAGGGCTGGTTCATATAGTCTATCGACATCAACATCGCTGTGAAGATTGAAATGACCAAACTCGTGGGCTACGACGAAATTCCAAATCGGCGGGTCCAACGAGTTGCGGACAAGAATGTAGCTCATATCCTTAGAGAAAACACCAACTGCGCCCTCGAGTAATTGATCGTTATCCGGTAGCTCGAGCACCGGCCAACCAGTCTTTTTTGAGGCAGTATCGAGCAGTTCACGTGCATTTAACAGTTTAGGGGTGCTGTAACCCAGGTGTGCGCAAAGCTGCGAATTCCAGCTTCTTGCGTGCTTAACTAAGGTGGACCAGTCTGGCACGTTAACCTCTTCTATGTCGTCTAGGTCTGCGACGCGTGGAGTATGGTTTTACAAGCGATCTATAGGAAGAGCGCCATCCACTCCTGCCGATACTCCTCAGGCAAGTCTGGAGTGCGCGCTAGCGCCTGTTCAAAGCCGAGCCGCTCACCAGGTTGGCTCGTACGGCTGTCGCGCATGTACATGGCCCTGGACCGCACACTTGCGTCTTGCTGCAGGTAGGTAAATACCTGCCCCGCGGTGCAGTTTAATTCTGCTGCGAGGCGTTCGAGCAGAAGCACGGGTACAGTCTCGGCCGCAATCTGGCGGCGATGCAGCCTGGTGAGCAGCATGGGGCTTATACGACACGCCCCCGCCATGTGGATGGTGCATTCCCGCACATCGCTTCCCACAGGAATTAACCCGGGAATGAGCGGCAGCTCCTTGGCGGTAATGTTAAACGGCATGGCTTCGGTAATCAGAGCGTCAAGGGACATCCTTGCTTCTTCAGTGTTCGTATCCAACCAAATGTTTTTGCATTCGTAAGATTTAGCAACTGGTAGAACTCTGTTCATTATGTTAACTTCCTTGGTAGGCTAATTGATTAGTTAGATACATGGCTTCTGCCTTTCAAAGCTAGCTTGACCTAGTTTGCCGACACTTCAGGCACCAATTAATCGCGGTCATCGCCATGAGCCTCTGTGAGCCACACCTGCTTCTCTTCTTCCGTCATATCTGGCGCTTTGTCCACGGCTTCGTTAAACGAAAGGCGTGCTGCGGTATCGCCAATAGGCTGTGCCTCTAGAGGCTGGGGTTTGTCCGTTGAAGCGGCAACTCCCAGTGACTTGTTCAGCTGTTGGCCCCGCGGGTCGCGTTTGTACATTGCAGGTTGGGTCTTGAGTTGGGGTGCACTAAGCAGATCGATGAGGACATCGAGCTTTGTGTTGATTGCCTGCGCAAATGAGATGAGGAATGACACTGGAGCTGTGAGAGGGTCTACCTGGCCTTTCAGCAGCCTGGCGATGACCGTGGTGCCCACTTGCAACTTCTTGGCAACATCGGCTGGCTTTATTGCGGCAGATTCCATGGCTTTCAACAGGGACAGGTGCTGTGGTTCCGCAACAGCAGCGGAGCCATTTAACGCGCGCAGCGCTGCTACATCAATGGGCTGCTCAATGATTGCTTCCAGCTCTGCAAGTTCCATTACCCCGTCTGGTCCACCGCGCCGGTAGGCTAATTCCCACCATATAATCTCCTCGCGCAGTTGTTCGTGTTCAATGACCCATTCAGCCAGTGGACGTGGGCTTGACTTCTGTCGGTCGTGCAACCATAGGCCACGTACCATATCGCCATGCGGTTTGTCTTGAGAGCTGCCGTGGTTAATCTCGCTCATTGCTTTGCCCCCTTATCATCAGCCTTTCGAATTCGATGGGCCTTGTCGTGAAGCTGCTTAATTAGGGCTGTGCACTCCCTAAGCGATATGCACATATAACCGGCTACCTCCTGATAACTAAACTGCTGAGCTAATAGGCCTATTACTAGGATCTGATCGTCATTCATATGGGGATAATAGACCACAGTCTGCCAGTCTCTGCTCTCCACGCCTTTGAAATCATGTGTCGATCCTTCTACGTGCCACCCATCCGCTATTGCACCGAGATCGTCTACGCATTTGAGCTCATCTGGTCCAATGGCGGCCACGTATTTTTTGCTGGCGGTCTTTATACGCATGGAAAGTGCATAATAAAATCTGCACTTCCACATGTAATCGCCCTTGGCTATACAATTAAAAATGTCAATCTGTATCTGGTGAACAATCTCACTCTTGTTGTCTTTGCTAATACGCAAGCCAGACAGCATGCCCGTAATCCTGCTTTTCTCGCGGCTCATCAGAATATTCCAGAGAACGTCAAGCGGTTTACTTAACCCAATGCTGTTCCAGTACCATATTACGTGAGCGATAGTCTCTGAGTCCAAATAGTAAGGATCGGATTTATCAAGTACCTTCGCATGTCTAAAAATGGTTTCTGGTGAGCGCAGTTGTACATTGTACTGAGCGGCTAACCGCTCGGGGCGACACTCGCACTTTCCATTTGGACCATGTGGCGCAACTTGACCTTGAGGGCTAATACTATCTAGTGACATTGCGATTTCTCCTGCCATTGGGATAGGAAGCCACGGTAACGCGATCGCTGTTGGGGAAATCCGCGGTTCCAAATTATTAATCTCCCCCTGTTAGATATATTTCGGATCCAAGTTCAATTGCTCAAAATAATATTTCACAAAGATCCGCCCGCGGGAGTGTGTTGGCGGTGTACAGGCAGGTTATGCCGACAGGTGAACCGGGAAGACACCTGCGTTATAATTGCAGTTACTCATTAAAGGTACTTTGGCTAGGGAACAAGCGCTCTAAACATGGGGATGAGGCTGCACACCTGAAATGTCGTTTGGAACTTTCTATGCCATGAAAAGGAATTCCATTCGCGCCA
>JAJZFK010000528.1 GCA_021805405.1 bacterium | reverse complement strand
AGACGCCATAGCCTGTGGCAATGACGGCATCGCCTTTGGGGTATTGTCTGTTCTCGTTGCGAACGGCGTACGCGTCCCGGAGGACATCTCGGTAATGGGATTTGATGACGTCGCTTCCGCCGCTCTGGCCCCAGTGCCGCTTACTACCGTACATCAGCCGTTTCGGGAAATAGGGTGCCGCGCCGCAGAAATCGTCGTACAGAACGTAAACGGGGGGGATATTGCCGTCCGGGAATTGCTTCCCACCCACCTGGTAGAGCGCGCTTCGGTTGGGAAAAGAGCCTGAAACAGCGAGAGGTGCATCACGGATCAATCCGTTTGGCAAATTGCGCGGTTTAAGCTGCATTGAGCCACTACTATTTCTACGCCAACACCTCTACCCTCATGCGCTCAGTAGTCATCCGGGCCCGTGGCAACTCATCCGATAGAACTATGCACCATTTTCTAAGTATATGACTGCCATTGATTTGTACCTGCAAATGAATGCCCGTCACCAATAATCAGCTGTCCACTGAGCGTGTTGTCAGCGTAATTCTACTATTATTTTGCCACTATTTACCCCTGCAAGCAAGCCATTAAAGCCTCAGCTACATGGTCGATACCATGTACAAATGTCTCGTGGTTACGCACGTAACCTGCATGATAGGAGCGTGTCATTTCGCCCTCAAATTCACTAAGCCGGTCAAGATAATTGCCTGCAATGAGCCCTTCTATGGTCAGGCTCGTTACAACCAGGCTGAAAGGGTTGGCGGGGCCAGGATTCGGTGGTCAGTCGTTGCAAGTAGATATACCACCACAAACTATAATCCTGCCGCCACGAAGTTCGTTAAGGTTGGTGCGCACGACGGCCGCGTTACTAGAACGACTTGCTGGTTTACAATAGTTGCCATATTTCTTTTTTCTCTCCTAACGCACATCCAGATGTGCTGGAATTATTGAATTACTCACCGCAGGTAGAATAGCGTCCATCAAAGGCTCATTCGTAATTACCTTCGCTCATTCTTTCTAACTTGTAACGCGCCTTGACCACCTTCAAGGGTAGTTACCGGACCATCCTCCCATTCACCGTGCAGTAGCCCAGGTTAGGCTCTCGGTTCACAAGTAAGTAATTCTACTCCAAACCCACAACTAGCGAGTCGCAAAACAAGCCGAACCGTTAACAGTCCGGCCCATACCACACATGATTTTGGCAATTGCAAGCACAATAACCGAATACCCCAAAGTCAGTTGTAGTTACTCTGCCCCTACCACTGGTATCCGCTAGGGTTTGCGATTGATCATCAACCGAGACTACGGCTGATTAACGGTACCGCACGACAGGTTAGCAGTGAGTACAAGGATGGATCAACCATCCTTACGCCGCGCACGTTGCATCTGTAGCAACTGACTACAAATATGCTATACAACCATGCAAACGAGCACGAAGCCATCCTCAACTACCACAGCGCCATTTACAACGAGAGGTAGTGCTTGCCACCCCGAGGCAGGGGGCACATGTTTTGGATTTCGATGACGCAGTACCGACGGTAAAAAAATGCACGATATTTAAAATAAAGGGGACCAACCCTTGACATGCAACCAAATGGTTGCATATAATAGAATATGGATGACGTTTTCCAGGCATTAGCAGATCCTATTCGTCGTGAACTGTTAGACCGTCTCTTCGCGAGGAACGGTCAAACAGTGAGCGAACTATGTGTAAACATCGAGATATCACGGCAGGCAGTCAGCAAACATCTGAGTATCCTCGAGCAGGCTAATCTGGTGGCGACCGTGTTTAGGGGCCGGGAGAAATACCATTACCTTAATCCGGTGCCTATAGTAGACATTTCTAATCGCTGGATTGGCAAGTTTCAAAGAGCTCAATTAGAACAATTAAGCGACCTTAAACGGTTGTTAGAAGAGGAATAACTCGTAATGGACAAACCTAGTTTTGTATACGTTATCTACATCGCGACCACTGCCGAGAGGCTGTGGGAAGCGCTCACCACTCCTGCAATCAATCGGCGGTTCTGGTTTGGTATGCAGCAGGCATCCGATTGGAACGTGGGAAGTACCTGGCGAATGGAGAATTCCGATGGCACAGCAGAGAACATTGGTGAGGTGCTAGAAGTCGACCGACCACGCAAGCTGGTAGTTTCATGGTGGAACGACACTGATCCTGAGCTGCGGCCCGCTGGTCGTACACGGTTTACGTTCCTGTTGCAGCCAGTAGGCGAGCAGATAAAACTCACATTGCTGCACGAAATCGCCCCAGCGGGTCATGCGTTTATCGCGTCCGTTTCGGAAGGTTGGCCACAAATACTTTCCAGCCTCAAGACACTGCTCGAAACCGGTGCGCCACTGCCGGGTACCTCTGAGGGAAGTTCGTGCAAAGAACGTAACGCCAGGAATGGCTAACATAGCTGAATGATTGGACAGTTCAACCAGGTGCTCTGGGCATTGCAGCACCTGGTTCATTGGCCAAAACGAATGCGTAAATGCGGGGCAGTAGACTCTCAATCGACTACTGCCCTCAAACCACTTCTGCCCTCAAGCATTCCAAGCCCGCTGGTGCACCCGTGAGGAATCCCACCACGGTGTTTGACACGGTAAGCAGTGCCCAAAACGAGTGACCGGCAGGAATCATCATCACTTTTGGCGAATTGGTACGCACGACGAGTATTTTATCAGTCGGCTAGGGGATGAAAACACCATGCAGGCAAGTTTGAAACTAAACACTCTTCACCACGTGGGCGATGTTGATCAACGCATTTTCGGCGGCTTTGCAGAACATATTGGTCGGTGTATATACGAAGGAATCTACGATCCCGAAAGCCCTCTATCGAATAAAGAAGGCTTTCGTATAGACGTAATTGATGCACTTAAGAAACTGCGGATGCCCATTATGCGGTACCCTGGCGGAAATTTTGTAAGTTGCTACGATTGGAAGGAGGGCATCGGTCCCCGCAGCAAGAGGCCTGCACATCCTGATTTCGCGTGGAAGTCCATTGAGCCTAACACATTTGGCACCGACGAGTTTATGCAGTGGTGTAACCTCGCACAAACCCAGCCAATGATGGCTATAAACCTGGGTACCAAGGGAGCTGAAGAGGCCGCAGCGCTACTAGAATACTGCAATATGCCCGCAGGCACCTATTGGGCCGATAAGCGTGCTGAAAATGGGCACAAACAGCCTTACGGCGTGAAGTTGTGGTGCCTGGGTAACGAGATGGACGGCCCATGGCAGGCAGGACACGTACCGGCCGAAGAGTATGCCAGGCGAGCAGACCAGGCTGGGAAGATCATGCGCGGCCTGGACGATACCATTGAATTAGTTGCCTGTGGATCGTCGGGTCGTGGAATGGCAACCTATCTTGCCTATGATCGAATCACGCTGGAGTATTGCTGGGACTCTGTGACGTATGTGTCAGCGCACAGGTACAGCCAGAATCATAGAAATGACACAGCTTGGTTCCTGGCAGAAGGCGTCGAAATTGATCGGGTAATTGAGGACTATGCGGGCCTGTTTACTTACGTTCGAGGACTGAAGCGCTCTGAAAAAAAGGTTTACCTATCGTTCGACGAATGGAACGTCTGGTACAAAAATCACGAGGCCGATGGGAAATGGACAAAGGCGCCTCATTTGCTGGAGGAAGTGTATAACCTTGAGGATGCGCTCGTTTGTGCACAATATCTCAACTCTTTCATCCGCCGCGCCGATGTGGTAAAGGTGGCCTGTATCGCGCAGATCGTCAACGTCATTGCGCCTCTGTTAACAAGTAGCGACGGACTACTCGTTCAATCAAGTTTCTACCCATTCCAGCTGATGGCTGAACATTGCAGCGGACGATCGCTGGCTCCGATACTAACCTGCCCCACGTATACGGCGGGTGAACGAGGTGAAACGCCATTGGTCGATGTATCGGCAACACTGAACGAATCAGGTGACCTGGCTGTTTTCCTTGTGAACAGGAGCCAATCCGAATCGATAACTCTTGAAGTCTCATTCCAGGATGCCTCTATTACCTGCATTTCGGGTATCGATATACTCAGCGGCAACGATCCTAAAGCTGCTAACACATGGGAGAACCCAAACCAGCTTATGCCTCGCGCGGGTGTGGCCCACCTGACAGATGGCAAAGCTGTGGTTGAACTGCCGGCACTCAGTTTTACTGCATTGCGCGGTAGTATTACGTTAAAATAGGGTGAAAGTAACTGGCCCAAGCTGCATACTTGCAGCCTGGGCCCAAATTTCCTAAACCATTCGGTAAGGGTGGCGAGCAGGTGTCT
>JAJZFK010000147.1 GCA_021805405.1 bacterium | reverse complement strand
CCATGGCAACTTTCGTGACGTCACTGGGAAAGCGGGGCTCGACAAATACCGCGGGCACTTCCTCGGTTGCGCAGTGGGGGACTACGACAATGATGACTGGCCGGATATCTACATAAGTGGGTATCGTACCGGCCTACTGCTCCATAACCAGGGTGGTAAGAAATTTGAAGATGTAACCTCACAGTCTGGTATTCCTCCGCAAGTGTGGGGAACTTCTGCGGCATGGGTACAGGCACAGGCAAGTTCACCATTGCTCGACCTGTACGTATGCAACTACTGCGACTTCGACGGCAAATCGCGACAGTTGTGCCCAGACAGCGGAATAATGTCCTCTTGTGGCCCAAGGTTTTATAAGCCGATCCCAAACCGGCTGTTTCGAAACAATGGCAGCGGTAGGTTTCACGACGTAACCCACCTGGCAAATGCTGCTGCTACTGGTAGAGCATTAGGCGTAGCCTGCGCCGATTACAACCACCTTGGTGCACCTGCAATAGCCATTGCTAACGACGAGGAGCCAGGCGACCTGCTGTATCCGCACCACCTGGGGGGTAGCCTTCAGTATGCCAATATTGGCCAAAAATCCAACGTTGCGTTTGATGGCAATGGAAACATTCATGGCGGTATGGGAATAAACTGGGGTGACTACGACAACGATGGCAGGTTGGATCTACTAGTTGCCACGTTCTACAACGAGGAGAAGTGCCTTTACCACAACCAAGGCGATGGAAGTTTTGCAGATGCGTCCATGCAGACTGGTGTGGGGGCTTATGGCATGCAGTACGTTACTTTTGGTGCCGGTTTTCTGGATGCAAACAACAACGGCTGGCTGGATATTGTGCTTTCGAATGGGCATGTGCAGGATAACATTCATAAAATTGACCCTGCGCTTACCTATAGGGAGCCAACAATATTTCTCCAAAATAGTGGGGTCGCACCTATCTTTTACCACGATGCCAGTAACCAGACAGGCTTTAATAAGCTGCCACGCATCGTTGGCCGGGGACTGGCAGTAGGCGACTATGACAATGATGGGAGGCAGGACCTTCTTGTTGTGGATTCGGAGGGCTCGCCGTTGCTTCTGCACAACGAAACTACGAATGCCGGGCATTGGCTTGGTATCGACCTGCACGGTAGCCAGTGCAATCATGATGGGTATGGAGCCATGGTCTATGCAGAATTCGGTGGTCGTACCTTACTGCGCCACTGCCATTCGGATGGATCGTACCTCTCGGCATGTGACAGGCGGGTGCACTTTGGGCTGGGCGAGACCGATATGGTCGAGTCACTTACAATAAAGTGGCCCGATGGTAAGGTTGATAAGTTCCGTAACGTAAAGGCAGACCGCTATGTGAGGATTGAAGAGGGTCAGGCCAGTATTTCCTGATAAACATAACCGAGAAAGCGATTAAATGCTTACGTGGTGAAATGGTACAACTGGTTCCCAGTTTTTACAGAAGGGACGGCATGACGGTGAGGAGTGTCAACCTCGTTCCTCACTTAGCAGCAAGGAATGCGTACGGAGTAGATTCATTGCCTGTCGGGCTCGTACTCTTCCGCACCAGCCATAGCCAATAGTTCCCTAACCAGCCTGTAACCGGGTGGCGTCCCCGTAAACTCTATGAGGCCACACTGAACTTCTATACCGCCGAGCGCGGCTTCCGCCCACGATTTTTCAAGAAGATCCGCCGGTGGGCATTGTACATCCTGGTCATTACGAAATTGCGCGGCCATAGCAATCAACTTGAGCGAAGCAGCCTGCTGGTGAAGAACTGCAGCAAGGCAGGCACCGGCCTCAAGGATCTGTGCTTCGCTACCGGGCCACGTATAACCGTCCACTGCATCTACCGCGAGTTTAAGGTTTGAAGCGGCTTCATTAATGCGCGATAGCTGAAGAAGCAGCACGGCATTTGTGCAAAGCATGGGGATTACATCGCTGTTAATTTCAGGTGCTAACTCTATCGACTCCCGTAATGCAACTTCTGCAGCCGAGAGCGCGCCGTGTTGAAATTCGGCTAAAGCGAGCTCGTAAAGGCACATCGCCTTATGCCGAATGTCGGCCTCATCTTCACAGTTTGGTAGGTCACGCTGTACGGCCTGCCAGTGGCGTAGAGCCTCATAGTTACCCGCATATCGCTCTGTTCTGCATAGGAATGTGATGACCAGGCAGCATACATCTGGCCGGTTCAACTGCTCACCGCGATGAAGTGCCTCCATTTGGAGTGCCCGGGCCCTGTTATAATCGCCCAAACCGGCCCATTCCACGCCCTCCCACATCATTGCGCGAGCTGCAAGCACCGGGTTGCCAATGCGTTCGAAAATCTGACGTGAATGGTACTGCCAGCTTATTACGTCCGTCGGGCAGTTCAGTGATCTAAACATACGGGCCAGATTGTCCAGGAGGACAGCTTTGTTACGTAACGCACTAATCTCGTCACAAAGCTCAACACCTTTTAGATAGTACTTCCTCGCTTCGGCTATATTACGTTCGCCCCAGTGCAAGTTACCTAAAACTCCCATCACTCTTACCGATATATCGGGATTGTTTTCGCCGGCAAGAGCAGCTTCAATTCGTTCGACGATGCGTCGAACCTCACTAAAGTTCTCTCTACGGTAGTGGTAATGAGCTTCCATAATCTGCGCCCTGGCAACACCCCGTCCGTCGCTCAGCTGACGCCTCAGTTTAATGCACGAATTAATGAGTGACGCTGCAAGCTCAAGGTCTCTGTCGATTTCAGCCTGCCGTGACAAATAAAAATACGCAGTCGCTGCTGTAGAGATGTCGTCTCGCTCAATGGCCCAGTCCAACGCTGCTTTTATCTGGATCGCTCCCGATGGGTCCTCCTGAAGCCATGTTAAAACTCCGTACCCAAGCAGTAGGCGACCATACCTCGCTTCCTCGTGAGGATTAGTATTTGCGAGCGCGTATTCTAGCCACTTACGTCCTTCGCGGTAGAGCCCAACACGTTCCCACCATTCCCACAAGACAAGACACATTTCTTTTATACAGTCTCCGCCATCGGGTTCAGTAGTACTGAGTTCTAGAGCATATGACATGTTGTCACGTTCAAGTTCAATTTCTTGCAGCGCCTCAATAATTGTGGGTCCGGTCATTCTTTCGACAATATTTACGACGACTGCCAGCGTTGCCTTACACATCCGTAAGACGAAGTATGAGCGTCGTCCAATTTCCTGAAGCCGAGTGCGAGCAAAAGTCTTGACAGTTTCAAGCAAGCGATATCTGCCGGTGTCGCGATCGTAGTGAACTAGCGAATTGTCAACCAGCGTGGTTAACATAAAGGTAGTGTCCTGGCGCTCCGGAAACATTGCGACAGCAGCTTGGATGGACCAACTACCGGCAAAGCAGCTGAGACCCATTAACACTAACTGCTGTTCAGATGTTAAAAGGTCGAAGCTCCACTTTATCAGGCTCTCTACGGTACGGTGCCTGCGGTATGCACCGGTATCTGGATTTACAAGCACACTAAAACCGGTATCTAGATTTGCAGCTAGCTGCGACAAAGTCAGCGCCCGCAACTGGGCCGCAGCGAGCTCTAGGGCAAGTGGTATTCCGTCGAGCTTCTTGCAGATACTGTTTACCAATTGCTCATTAGCCGTTGTTATGGCAAATTCTGGCGTGTGTGCTCTTGCACGATCCTGGAAAAGAATAGCAGCACCAGATTCGCGACCAACAAAACCGAGGGAGGGTGCACGATAATGACGTTCACCACTAATGCCGAGTGGGTGGCGGCTTGTCGTAATCAAAGTTACATTTTTACAAGCTCCAAGTAGCGTTGAGATTGCTTCCGCGGCATCCTGCAGTACGTGTTCGCAGTTGTCAAGGATTAGTAAGAATTCCTTGTGAGCAAGATAATCCAGAACCTGACTGATTATTGTATAGTGAGCATCGTTCAAAAGCCCCAGAGACTGAGCAATCGCGGGCCATATCTGTGCACCTGAATTAAGTGGTGACAAATCGGTAAAACAGACTCCGTCAACGAATTCACCGTCTAACATCTCTGCGACGGCACACGCGAGCCTTGTTTTGCCAACACCGCCTGCACCAACAAGTGTCACGAGGGGATTCGCCATTACGAGGTCGCTAATGGCCGCTACCTCGGCATCCCGATCTACAAGCCGTGTAATAAATCTCGGAAGGGGTCGTGATGTACCCTCAGGTACAAATCGTGTAGCAGGGGACCGTCGGCTAATGCTAGCCGCACCGTACGCCAACGACGTACCAGTACGAATTAGTCCGCGGTAGAGATCATCGGTTTCTGAAGAAG